>NZ_JBHLZP010000449.1:4470-10999 GCF_042429965.1 Actinoallomurus acaciae | reverse complement strand
GGATGCGGCCGCCGCCACAGGTGCAGCGCCGCCGGGTCGCCGTGCTGCCGGCGCCGTGGGGTGACCGGTACCGGCTCTCCGTCCCGCGTCGCCCGCCAGGGCGCCCTCGCGCCGGTGCCGAGGTCCCAGTCGGCGAGGACGGCCGCCGACGTGTCGCGTTCGGTCAGCTCCACGGTGAGCTCGTTCGGCCCCGGCCGCAGCGCCGCCGCGATCTCATACCTCCGTACGCGCGGGGCGTCATGTTCGGCGTACGGGTCGAAGCCGCCCTGCCGTCCCACCTGGACGCCGTTGACCAGCACGCGGCAGGGCTCCACGGCCGCGACCTGGAGCACGGCGTTCGCCGGGACGGCATCGAGAGTGATCGTCGTGCTGAGCGCGACGCCGGTTCCGGGCCGCGCGGGTCCGGCCGGGGCGATCCACTCGGGCCGCCGGTAGCGCAGTGGGTCACGGACGAGCGCGATGTTCGTGCGCAGCCGCACGGTCTCGTCGGGCACCAGGCGCAGATCGAGAACGTGCGAGCCCGCGTCCAGGCGCACGGGGGCGGTCGCCAGGTGGCCGTGGTCTTCGAGGGGGAGTTCGACGCCGTCGAGCCAGGCGGTCGTGGCGGCCGGTGCGCCGACGGCCAGTGTGGCGTCCACGGCGTCGGGGATCCGCATCTCGGTCCGCAGGCGTACGGCCTGGTCCGCGCGTACGTCGCCGAGGTCGATGAACTCCTCCGGCACGTGCCCCTTCGGGCCCAGGGTCTCGCGGTGGATCGGGTCCTTGCGGATTCCGCGCGAGGCCGAGTAGACGACCGGCGTCCAGCCCGTGCCCGCCTCCGGCCAGGGGCCGGGCAGGTCATCGGGTCCGGCGGCGAGGGCGTGCGGCCCGAAGGTCGCGTGCGCGGTCTCCCAGTCCGCGTCGTCGTGCGACGGCGCGGCCCAGCCGTCGTGCTGGCCGTCGCCGGCGCCGGTCTCGCGCTCATGCCGGACCGCCCACCGCGCCAGGCCGGGCGGCTCGTCGGCGGGGGCGAAGTCGCCCCACGTGTTGTCCATCGTGGCGAGGAGTTCCATGTCCCACGTGGACCCGAGATCGAGCCACGCCGTCTCCGTCTCCGCTTCTGCCGGGCGTTCGGAACCGTCCTGGTCCGACCCGTCGAAGATGAGGAGCGCGGCGGGACCGTCGTCGAACGGGACCACGACCTCGGTGACGTCACCGTCGTGCCGGGCGGCGAGCGGCCGGACCGTCCCGCCGAAGGGACCGGCGAGCAGCGGCCGGCCCCGTACGCCGCGCACCCGCACGCGCATCTCGCTCGCGTACCGGCCGGGGTCGAAGTCGTAGGAGGCGTCCAGCCAGCCCAGCTCGATCCCCCTTTCGTCGGGGCGGCCGACCGAGGCGTCGGTGGCGCGAGGGAAGGCCGCGGTCAAGAGGACCAGGGTCGCCCCGCCGACCTCGCGGACGAGCGCGGGCACCGGCGCCTCCACCCGTGGCGATCCCGTGTGCTCCGTGGTCAGCGCGGCGGGCGTGTCGACGAACCGCGCGGCGCGGCGCAGCCGGGACAGGTCGCCCGTCCCGCCGACGACGCGTTCGGGGAGCGCGCCGACGGCGACGATCCGTCCGCCGTTCGCGGCGAACTCCTCCAGCCGCCGGGCGGTCTCGGCCTCCAGCACCGTGCAGCCGGGCAGGAGGACCGTGGCGTACGCCTCGCTCGCGACGGTGAGCCGCCCGCCGGTCACGGCGGCGCGCTGTACGGAGTCGTCGTCGATGACGTCGGCGTCGACGCGCAGCCGGTCGAGGACGCCGGGGACCACCCGGAACCAGGCCATGTCGCCGACCAGCTCGCGGTAGATCAGCTGTGCGCGCCCGGCGTCGGGATCGACACCGTCGAGCCGCGCGCCCGCCTGCGCGGTCGCGGTGGGCAGGAGCACCGCGACGTCGCACACGTGCCGGCCGAGGGAGAGCGCGCCGCACAACCGGGTGACCGCGTCGGCGAAGACGCGGTGGTGCGGCCAGTACGGCTGGCGCCAGTCGGTGGCCGGCGGCGCCCACTCCCACCAGCCGCCCTTGGTCGTGTAGTAGACCGCGTGCGGGTTGTAGAGCGTCGCGCCGGACCGCAGCCAGGGCAGCAGCCAGTCGAACGTCTCCTCCAGCGTGCCGCCCCAGCCGGTGGAGTGGAACGCCTCGATCCAGGTCCGCGGCCGCTCGTACAGGTGGGCCAGCGACGAGTGGATCCTCGCGTCTCCGTGATGGTCGGAGCCGGGCGCGCCGAACCAGCGATGCGTACGCGCGTAGTCGGCGTACAGCCGTACGCCGTCGACCGGGAGGCCGGCGCGTGCCGGGTCCTGCTGGTCGCAGCCGTGGAGCAGCCCGTGCCGTGCGTGCCACTCGGCGAGCGGGCGGAAGAACGCCTCCTCGGCCAGCTCGGCGCGGGTGCGGTGGTAGTCACGACGGAGCGCCGGGTCGCCCTCGCCGCCCGTCCACAGCGTGGCCAGGTGGGGCACGAGGTCGTAGCCGCGTCGCCGCTCGAACTCCGCGGCGAACTCCGGCGACCAGGTCGGCAGGGCCGGCAGCTCGTCCTGGAACGACCCGGCGATGACGGTGCCCAGCCGGTGCGGCAACCGGCGTTCGAACTCACCGTGCACCCGGTCGATGAGCGCGGCGCACGCTTCCCGCGACAGGTAGTCGAAGCCGCGGCGTACGACCTGCCCGGAACGCTCCAGCCAGCGCCCGGCGTACGCGGGCCGCTCCTCCACGAGCCGTGCCTGCACGTCGGCACCGGAGAATCCCAGCTGGTCATAGAACCACAGGAAGATCCCCAGCTCGTGCGCGTCGGCGCAGACGCCGTCGAACAGCTCCCACCACGGTTCGGAGAAGAACGCCGGCTCGTCGGCGTCGGAGCCGAACATCGGCCCCGACGGCGCGAGGTTCAGCACCACGAGGTTGTACACGCCGCCGGCGGCGAACCGTTCGAGCTGCCGGCGCAGCCGGACGCGGTCCAACGGCTCGCCGCTCCACCACCAGATCGCCGCGGGGGAGAACTCTGCGGGCGGGTTCGCCAGGATCTCCGCCAGCCGCGGCGGCAGGCCGCTCATCCCTTCAACCCGCTGGCGAACCCGCGGATGACGTAACGCTGGAGCAGCAGGAAGACCACGATGATCGGCAGCGCCGCGAGGACGAGGCCGGCGAAGACGAGGCCGTAGTCGGAGACGTACTGGCCGACGAAGGAGAAGATCCGCACCGGGACGGTCTCCTTCGCGGACCCGCCGAGGTAGAGCAGCGGCGTGAAGAAGTCGTTCCAGATGAACACGGCGTTGAGGATCAGGACGGTGCCGGTGATCGGCCGCAGCAGCGGGAAGACGACCCGGGTGAACGCCGTCAGGTGTGAGGCGCCGTCGATGAGCGCCGCGTTGGCGTAGTCGCGGGGGAGCGCCCGGATGAAGCCCGTGTAGAGGAACACCGTGAAGGGCAGTTGGATGCCGGTGTAGAACACGATGATCCCCTGGTACGTGCCGAGCAGGCCCAGGTGGTCGACCAGCTTGAACAGCGGAATCATCCCGAGCTGGAACGGCAGCACGATGCCGAGCAGGAACAGCACGTACAGCCCGTAGCCGAGCCGCGAGGCGCAGCGGGCCAGGAAGTACGCCGCGAACGAGCCCAGTGCGATGAGGCAGACCAGGCTCGCGATGGTGATCAGCGTGCTGTTGAGCAGCGCCGAGCCCAGCGACGCCGACGACCACGCACGCGAGAAGTTGCCCAGCGTGGGGGAGGTCGGCGGGGACAGCGGCGAGCTCGCGATCTGCTTGCTGTCCTTCAGGGACAGCACGACCAGCGCGTACACCGGGAACAGGAACGCCAGCCCCACCACGATCATGACGATCTCGAGCGCGAACGTCCGCAGCCCGTAGCGCAGATGACTCATACCGTGACCTCCCTGCCTCGCAGGTAGAAGATCTGCACCAGGGAGACCGCAGCGACGAACAGCGCCAGGACGAGTGCGATCGCGGTGCTGTAGCCGTACTTGCCGAAGACGAACGCCTGTTTGTAGAGGACCGTCGAGAGCGTCTCGCTGGAGTAGCCGGGCCCTCCGCTGGTCGCGGCGTACACCTGGTCGAAGAGCTTGAGCCCGCCGATCGTGGAGAGCATGACGTTGATCGTCAGTGACGGCGCGAGCAGCGGCCACGTGACGTAACGGAACTGCTGGAACCGCCCCGCGCCGTCGATCATCGCGGCCTCGCGCAGCTCGGCCGGGATGCCCTCCAGCCCGGCCAGGAAGATCACCATCGAGTAGCCGGCGTACTGCCAGACGACCATGCCGGCGATCGACCACACCACGAGCGAGGGGTTGCCGAGCCAGTCCTGGCGGAGGCCGCCCAGGCCCAGAGCGCCCAGAATGCCGTTGAGGCCCGCCTTGGGGTCGGGGTTGTAGACGTACTTCCACAGGAACGCGATCATCACCGGGCTGACCACGACCGGCGCGAAGAAGATGACGCGCAGCACGGTACGGGACTTGATGCGCGCGTTCACGCCGAGCGCGAGCAGCAGCCCGACGCCGTTCTGGACGATGACGATCGTGACGGTCAGCAGCAGCGTGTGGACGAGCGCGCCCCTCGCCTGATCGTCGCCGAACAGGTGGCGGAAGTTGGCCAGGCCGGTGAAGGACTTGCCGCCGATGCCGCTCCAGTCGGTGAAGGCGTACAGGATGCCCGAGACGCTCGGGTAGAGCACGATCGCCGCGTACACGAGCAACGCGGGGGCGACGAACCACCACGGCGGGGTGAGGAAGCCCGCCCGGCGGGCGCGGGACGCGCGGCGCGCGGTCACCGTGCCGGCCGGGCGGCGGCTGGTCAGCGTCATGACTTCTTCCGGTAGATCTCGTCCATCTTGGCCAGCCCCTTGTCCACCGTGGTCTTGCCGGCGAGGAGGTCCTGCACCACGGCGAAGTGGGTCGGCTGCACCTCGGCGTTGGGCCAGGCCTGGTCCATGAACGGCACGGCCCTGTTGTTCTCGATGAACGGGAGGAACGGGTTCAGCACCGGATCGATCTTGGAGTTCGCGTCCCGCTTGAGCGGGATGCAGGCGACCGCCTCGGCCCACTGGTCGATGTTCTCCGGCCGGCCCAGGAACTCGATGAAGGCCTTGGCCGCGTCCGCGTTGCGGCTTCGCGCGCTCACGCCCAGACCGACCACGACGCCCGCCGGGATCCACACGCCCGCCTCGTCGTCCGCGCCGGGGAACGGGAACATCGCCAGGTCGTCGGCGTTCGCGGCGGCCTTGCGGAAGTCGGGCAGCACCGCCGACACCTGCACGGCCATGGCCGCCTTGCCGGTCGCGACCATGGAGGTCTGCTGCTCGTACGTGGTCCCGTTGGGGTTGTCGTTGAAGAACCCGCGCTGCTGGAGCTGGAGGTACATGGTGAAGGCGTCGCGCCAGCCCGACTGGGCGAAGGTCGCCGATCCGGCCTGCATCTGGCTGTCGAACCGCGGGTTCTTCGCGTACACGGTCGAGGGCACGAGCGCGTACGAGATGAGCTGCGTGACCCACGGCGTCTGCGCGCCGAGCGCGATCGGGATCTTGCCGGCCTTCTTGAGCCTGTCGCACACCTGGAGCAGCTCGCTCCAGGTCTTCGGCGGTTCGACCTTCGCGTCGGCGAAGACCTTCTTGTTGTAGATCGCGCCGATGACGCTCGACCCGGCCGAGTAGATGAAGGTCTTGCCCTGAAGCTGGAAGGCCGGCTTGAAGTTGGCCGGGATGCTCTGCGTCCACTGCTGCCCGCTGAGGTCGGCGAGCAGACCCGCCTGCGCGATCTGCACCATCGACATCGCGCTGCCGTTGCCCGGGTAGACGACGTGGACGTCGGGCGCGTTGCCGGCGCCCAGTTGGGTGCGCAGCGACGTCTGCACCTGGTCGGTCGGCGCGTACGAGGTCGAGAACTTCGCCTGCGTGTACAGCCTGGTCAGCTCGTCCAGCGGTTTCTGCTCGTCCGCCACGCCCACGAGGCGCAGCGTCTTGCCACCGCCCGCTCCGGACGATCCGCCGCACGCGGCCAGGGAAACCGGGAGCGCCGCCACGGCGGCGAACCCGCCCGCCGCACGCAGGAACTCTCTGCGGTTCCGCTCGAATCGGAGTGTCATCCTGTCCTCCTGGCAAAGAATCGGTAGTCCCCCGACTCCACGCGGTACACGAGCGTCTTTCCGCCTGTGGCGGCCGTCTCGATACCGACGAACTCGACCCCGGGGCTCTCGCCGGCGGGGTGTTCTCCTTCTCGCACGGCGGCGTCATCCGCACCGGGGACGTGCACGGTCGCCGTCGCCCCCGGAGGGACGGTCACGTCCAGCCGGAACCCGTCGCCGTCCTGCCGCCAGCGCACCGCGATCCGGCCGCGCGGCGACTCGTACGCCGCCTCCGCCCGGCACGGCTCGCCGTCGAACGGCCGCGGCCGGATGACCGGCTCGCGATAGGCCACCGAGCCCGGCGCCTGGTCGAGCCCGGCCAGCCCGCGGTACAGCCACTCGCCGACCGAGCCGAGCCCGTAGTGGTTGAAGGAGTTCAT
>NZ_JBHLZP010000449.1:0-4427 GCF_042429965.1 Actinoallomurus acaciae | reverse complement strand
CCGTTCCCAGACGGTGGTGGCGCCGTGCCGCAGCGGGTAGAGCCATGACGGCCGGCGGGTTCGCCGCAGCAGCGCGTGGATCAGGTCCGCGCGGCCCCAGCGGTCGAGGACCGGAGCGATCAGCCCGACTCCCAGGAAGCCGGTGGTCAGGCCGGGCCCGGCCTCCTCGACCAGTGCGGCGAGCCGCCGGGCGGCGCGGGCGGCGAGGTCGTCCGGGAGGAGCTCGAAGGCCAGGGCGAGCAGGTACGCCGTCTGCGTGTCGCCGTCGATCCGGCCGTCCGCGTCGGCGAACCGCGTCGTGAAGACCGCGCGCACGTCGCGTGCGAGCGCGGCGTACCGCTCGGCCCGGTCGCTCCCCAGCACGCGGGCGGCCCGCGCGGTCAGCTCCGCGCTGTGGGCGAAGTAGGCGGTGGCGACCACCTCGCGCGGTGTCGGCCGGCCGATGGCGAGCCAGTCCGCGAAGTGCGGCCCCACCTTGTGCCGCCAGACGAGGCCGGGGTTGTGCCGGTGGACGAAGTCGACCCACGCGCACATCGCGTCCAGGGAGTCGGCGAGGAAGCGCTCGTCGCCGTACACCCGGTACAGGTGCCACGGGACCAGCACGCCCGCGTCGCCCCAGCCCGGCGCGCCCTCGTCCGCGACGCCGACCAGGCGCGGCGCGACGTTGGGGAAGCCGCCGTCCGGCCCCTGCGCGTCGAGCACGTCGCGCATCCACTTGGTGAAGAAGGCGGCGACGTCGGCGCCGAGGCAGGCGGTGGGCAGGAACACCTGGGCGTCGGCGAGCCAGCCGAGACGCTCGTCGCGCTGGGGGCAGTCGGTCGGCACGCTCACGAAGTTCGACCGACGGCCCCAGGTGATGTTCTCGTGCAGTCTCCGGATCGCCGGATCCGCGCAGTCGAACGTCCCCGTCTCGGGGGTGTCGCTGTGCAGGACGACGCCGATGACGTCGTCGGGGCTCAGCTCGGCGAGACCGGTGACCTCGGCGTACCGGAAGCCGTGGTAGGTGAAGCGCGGCTCGAAGACCACGGTGTCGTCGCCGGTGATCAGGGTGTCGGTCGCGGCGGCGGTGCGCAGGTTGGCGGTGTAGAGGCCGCCCTCCTCATCCAGCGCCTCCCCGTGACGGACGACGATCCGCTGCCCGCTCCGCGGGGCACGGGCGGTCAGCCGGACGCGGCCGGCGAAATTCTGCCCGAAGTCGACGATGTGCGCCTCGGGGCCGATGCGCGTGACGGCGACGGCGGGCAGTTCACCCAGCGCGCGCACCGGTTCGTCCACCGAGGCGACGAGCGTGCCGGTGTCGTGGTCGGCTACGCGAGCGGCCGGCCATGCCGTGTCGTCGAAGCCGGGGCGATCCCAGCCGTCGGGCGTACGCCGCACGTCGTGGCACTCGCCCATGAGCAGGTCGGCGTACCGGGTCGGCCCCTCGCTCGTGCGCCACCGGCCGTCCGTGCCGATGACCTGCGACGACCCGTCCGCGTGATCGAGGTGCAGCTGGGCGATGAGCTGCGGGAAGCCCCCGTAGTGCGCGCCCGGCCTGCGGGGCTCGAACCCGACGTAGCCGCTCCACCAGCCGTCCGCGAGCGTGGCGGCGAGGACGTTGCCGCCCGCCCGGACCAGGCCGGTGACGTCGTACGTCTGGAACTGCACGCGGCGGCGGTAGTCGGTCCAGCCCGGGGTCAGCTCGCCGTCTCCCACCCGCCGGCCGTTGATCCGCACCTCGTAGAGGCCGCGCGCGCTCACGTACAGGCGGGCCCGTACGGGGGCCGTCCGGGCGGAGAACTCGCGTCGCAGCAGCCGACAGGGCCGCAGGCCGTGGGCGTCGAGGGCGCGCTCGCCCTCCTCGGGCGGGTCGACGACGTCGACGGCCGTCCAGTCGTTCGCGATCCAGCACGCGCGCCATTCGCCGGCGGCCGGGCCGGTCTCGAACCACGACCGTGCCCGGCCCTCCGCCCCGTCCGCGGACCACACCGTGACCTGCCACCGGTAGCGCGTACGGGACCGGAGCGCCGGGCCCGCGTAGACGACGCCGATCGCCTCGGGGTCCTCGGTTCGCCCGGTGTCCCAGACGGCGGCGTCCGGCCGTGCGTCGTCCCGCGTGACCTCGACGCGGTAGGCCGCGGGGGCCGTGCCGCGAGGCGCGGCCTCGTCCGCCGCCAGCCGCCAGGACAGGAACGGGGCCCGCTCGCCGATTCCGAGCGGCGTCGTCCGATGGTCGCACCGGAGCGCGTACGGCCGCAGCGCGATCATGCTCCGACCACCTCGTAGGTGACCTTGTGCTCGTCGAGTTCGCGCAGTGCCTCCGGGGCCGCGCCGGCGTCGATGATCACGCGGTCGAAACCGCTCAGAGGGGCGACCCGGTGGAGGGCGGTCCTGCTCAGCTTCGAGTGGTCGAGCAGGAGGATCCTGCGCGCCGCGCTCGCGAGCATCGCGCGCTTGACCGAGACGATGTGCTGCTCCTGGTGGTAGGCGAACCCGGCGGTGACCGCCGAGGTGGACACGAAGCACAGGTCCACCTGCAGCAGATCGATGGCCTCGATGCAGGAGACGCCGAGGAAGGAGTCGTGCAGGGGGTCGTAGTCGCCGCCGAGGGCCAGCAGCCGGACGTCGCGCATCTGGGCCAGCAGGTTGATTCCCTCCAGGAAGTTGGTGACGACCGTGAGCGGCGCGACGGTCTCCAGCCGCCGGGCGAGTGCGAGGCTCGTGGTCGAGTCGTCGAGCATCACCGCCATGCCGGGCTCGACCATCTCGGCCGCCCGGACGGCGATCGCGTCCTTCTCGGCCCGCATGGTCTTCATGCGGAACGCGACGTTGCTCTCGAACACACCGGAGGGCTGCGCGGTGACCCCGCCCCGGTACTTGCGCACGACGCCCTGGCGCTCCAGTTCGTCGAGGTCCCGGTGAATCGTCATGAGGCTGACCTGGAACCGCTCGGCCAGCTCGGCGGCGCTCACCGAACCCTGGGTCAGGACGTGCTCGGCGAGCATCTCTCGCCGTCGGGCGGGGCCGTTAATGCCATCGCGCGCTCTGGCAGCAGCCATCACTTCCTCCGACGGCTCACATTGAAACACCCGAAACTGTGAAATTAACCACGAAGATCTCGCTGTCCCCGGATCTTGGGACATCTACGTGCTCGGCGTCAAGACCTCGGGGGGAATCGAGTGATCGTGCAGGTCGTGCTAGACCCGCCGACGCATCACCGGGACCGGACCGATATGGACGGGCGCCGATGGTGTGAGCTTGGTACAGCAAGTTCACATCCAGAGGCGTTGATTTAACGCCGAACCTCCCATGTCCTGTGGGAGTTCTGTCGGCCGTACGCGGCACTGACCGGTAGGACCGTTACTGTTCGTCCCGAAAACCGCCTGGTTGTGATGCGTTTCAGTGCGAGACGATGCTCACCGGCGGAGAAGGCGACACGACTCATGCAGCCATTACGACCGGAGGACCCCGAGCGGATCGGCCCGTACCGGCTCACCGGACGGCTGGGTGAAGGCGGCCAGGGCGTCGTCTACCGCGGCGAAGGAGGCGACGGCGCGCCGGTCGCGCTCAAGGTGCTGCACCCGCGGCTGCTGCGCGGCGCACGGGCGTACGCCCGGCTGCGGGACGAGATCGCGACCGTGCGCCGGGTGGCCGACTTCTGCACGGCGCGGATCATCGAGCTGGGAAACGACGGCGACCGGTCGTATCTGGTGAGCGAGTACGTCGACGGTCCGTCGCTCCAGGAGTTCACCGAGTCCGGCGGGCCGCTGGCCGGCGGGGCGCTGGCCCGGCTGATGGTCGGCACGGCCTCGGCGCTGGCCGCGATCCACCGCGCCGGGGTCCTGCACCGCGACTTCACGCCGTACAACGTGCTGATGGGCCCGGACGGTCCACGCGTGATCGACTTCGGCATCGCGCGGGCGCTCGACGCCGGCGCGACGGTGACCAGCGGTCTCGTCGGCACGCCCGCGTACGCCGCGCCGGAGCTGCTGCGCGGCGAGCATCACACGCCGGCGGCCGACATCTGGGGCTGGGCGGTGACGATGACGTTCGCGGCGACGGGGCGGACGGCGTTCGGGACCGATTCGGTCGCCGCGGTGTTCAACCGCATCCTGCGCGACGAGCCCGACATCGCCGCCGTGCCCTCGCCGTACCGCGAGACGATCCGGCGCTGCCTGGCCAAGGACCCGCGCGAACGCCCCGAGGCGACCGACATCCTGCTGCGGCTCCTCGGCTACCAGGACGTGGAGGAGGCGGCGTCCGCGATCGAGCTCCCCGAGGGGGTACGCCCCGCCGACCACCTGACCGTCGACCGGCCCGAGCGGGGCGCCGCCGATGACCGTACGCGCCCGGACCGGTTCACCCTCCCGGACCGTGCGCCGGTGCGACGGCGCCGGTGGCGGGCCCGGACGCTTCTGGCCGCCGGGGCCACGGCGGCGGCGGTCGGG
>NZ_JBHLZP010000448.1:0-6557 GCF_042429965.1 Actinoallomurus acaciae | reverse complement strand
GCGGGGACCGGCCCGCCGCCCGGAGGATCCTCACGGACCACGATCGCCCCCGGCAACTCGGGACGGGGCGGGCCGACCAGGACGATCCGCTCCGCCGAGGCCACCGCCGCGCCGACCCACGCGACCAGCGTGCGGCCCCCGACCACCACGCCGGGCTTGTCGGCCCCGGAGAGCCGCCGCGCCTCCCCACCGGCGAGCAGCACGGCGTCGTACGGCTCCGGCTCACTGGTCGTCATGGGCGCTCTTGGCGTTCTCCCGCTCGTACGCGCTGAGGTTCTGCTCCAGTGACTTCATCAGTTCCCAGACCTGACTGGGCGGGATGCGGACGCGGGCGACCACGCGCGCCGGCACGTGGAGGTAACGGGTGCCGCTGTCCGGGTCCTCGGCCACCTCGGAGGGGCGTACCTCGGTGGAGAAGTCGATGATGAAGGAGTCCTGTGTGCGCCAGACGGAGGCGAAGCTCGCGTGCACTCCGACCTCGTGGTCCGGCGGGACCGTGATCTCAACCCGGTGTTCCTGCGGCTGCTCGGTCACGGTACCTCCTTCGTCGGCAACGCGACCGAGGTGCTGTGCTCGTCGGCTCCCGCCCGGTCACGGCACCTCCTCCGTCTCCCCTGCGGCCCCTTGGGTCCCTCGCTCCGCTCGATCACTGATCCTTTCTACCCGCCGATGGCGGACATCGGACGTGCCGGCTGCAGGAAACTCGGGTCGTCGATGCCGTGTCCGGGCCGCTTCGCGGCCACGGCGGCGCGCCAGCGGGACGCCAGGTCATCGTCGGAGACGCCCGCGCGCATCGCGTCGCGCAGGTCGGACTCCTCGCGGGCGAACAGGCAGTTGCGGATCTGGCCGTCCGCGGTGAGCCGCACCCGGTCGCACGCCCCGCAGAACGGCCGGGTCACCGAGCCGATGACGCCGACCGTCGCCGGGCCGCCGTCGATGAGGAACCGCTCGGCGGGCGCGCTGCCGCGCGCCTCGCCGGGCTCGGGCGTCAGGTCGAAGGCGGCCGAGAGGCGGTCGAGGATCTCATCGGCCGTGATCATGCCCTCACGCCGCCAGCCGTGCTGGGCGTCGAGGGGCATCTGCTCGATGAAGCGCAGTTCGTAGCCCCGCTCAAGGCAGAACCTCAGCAGCGACACGGCGTCCGCGTCGTTGACGTCGCGCATGAGCACGGCGTTGACCTTGACCGGACGCAGGCCGGCGCGATCGGCCGCGGCCATCCCGTCGAGCACGTCCGGCAGCCGGTCGCGGTGCGCGAGCGCCTTGAAGGTCTCGCGGTCGAGCGTGTCGAGGGAGACGTTGACGCGGTGCAGTCCGGCCTCGGCGAGCGGGGCGGCCAGCCGGGCCAGCCCGATGCCGTTGGTGGTCAGCGAGATCTCCGCGCCCAGCGCGGACGTCCGCGCGACGATGTCGGCCAGGCCCCGCCGCAGGAGCGGCTCGCCGCCGGTGTAGCGGACCTCGGTGATGCCGAGCCGCTCGACGCCGACGCGCACGAGGCGGACCACTTCATCGTCGGTGAGCAACTCCGGCTTGGGCAGCCATTCGAGGCCCTCGGGCGGCATGCAGTAGGTGCAGCGGAGATTACAGCGGTCGGTGAGCGAGACCCGCAGGTCGGTCGCGACCCGGCCGTAGCCGTCCACCAGCAAGGAAGGTTCCCCCTCAAATAGCCGCTGATCCCCCCAGCCTATGTCGTAACCGAACCGCGACCACGGGTCTGGTGTTCCCCGGCCGGGACAACGATCATGACGGGCATGGAATGGGACTTCACCGGTGCACGCGAACGCATCACGGCCCGCGAGTGGCCCGCCGACTCCCCGCGGTGGGTGGCGCTCCTGGCGCACGGCTACGGGGAGCACATCGGCCGGTACGAGTACGTCGCGGACACACTGCTGCGACACGGCGCGGCGGTGTACGGGCCCGACCATCTCGGGCACGGCCGGTCGGACGGCGAGCGGGTGCTGGTCCACGACTTCGAGGAGGTCGTCGCCGACCTGCACACCGTCGGCGAACACGCGCGTGAGCGCCACCCCGGGCTGCCCGTCGTACTGATCGGGCACTCCATGGGCGGCATGATCGCGGCCCGCTACGCGCAGCACCACGGCGCCGGGCTGGCGGCCCTCGTCCTGTCCGGGCCGGTCCTGGGACCGTGGGGAGCGATCACGGCGCTGCGCGGCGTGGAGGAGATCCCCGACGACCCGATCGACACCGCGACGCTGTCCCGTGACCCGGCGATCGGCACGGCGTACGCCGCCGACCCGCTGGTGTGGCACGGCCCGTTCAAGCCCACGACGGTACGGGCGTTCGACCGCTGCCTGTCGGCGATCGCGGAGGGCGGGCGGCTCGGGGCCCTGCCGACCCTGTGGGTGCACGGAGAGGCCGACGAGCTGGTCCCGTTGCGCGAGACGCGCATCGGCATCGAACAGATCCGCGGCGACGACCTGACCGAGATCCTCTACCCGGACGCCCGGCACGAGGTCTTCAACGAGACGAACAAGGACGAGGTCCTGGCCGACGTCACGGCATTCACCGCACGCCACGTCGGCGCTTGAACGACGGCGGCGGCGCCCCGGGCGGGGCGCCGCCGGTCAGCCCTTGACGCAGACGAGCTGGCGCAGGTGGGCCACGACCTCCACGAGGTCGGTCTGTGCCTCGATCACCGACTCGATGTCCTTGTACGCGCCGGGGATCTCGTCGATGACCCCCGAGTCCTTGCGGCACTCGACGCCCTGGGTCTGCTCGATCAGGTCGTCTACCGTGAAGGACTTCCTGGCCCGCGTACGGCTCATCCTGCGGCCCGCGCCGTGCGACGCGGAGTTGAAGGCCTTCTCGTTGCCGAGGCCGCGGACGATATAGGTGCCCGTCGCCATCGAGCCCGGGATGATGCCGAGGTCGCCCTCGCCCGCGCGGATCGCGCCCTTGCGGGTGACGAGCAGCTCGACACCGTCGTAGGTCTCCTCCGCCACGTAGTTGTGGTGGCAGGAGATGACGTCGTCCCAGCGGACCCGTTTGCCGGCGAAGTGGCGCGTGATGACGTTCTGGGTCAGCGCCATCATCACGGCGCGGTTGCGCCGCGCGTAGTCCTGCGCCCAGAACAGGTCCCGGCGGTACTCCTCCATCTTGCGCGTGCCGCTGAGGAACACCGCCAGGTCGCGGTCTGGCAGGTCCTGGTTGTGCGGCAGCCGCATCGCGGCCTCGATGTGGTGGTCGGCCAGTTCCTTGCCGATGTTGCGCGACCCCGAGTGGAGCACGACCCACACCGCGCCCGCGTCGTCCGCGCACACCTCCAGGAAGTGGTTGCCCGACCCGAGCGTGCCCAGCTGGGACGTCGCGCGGCCCCGGCGGGACCGGGCGATCGGCGCCAGCTCGTCATAGCCCCGCCAGAACTCGTACCAGCCGCGTTCCTTCAGGCCCGGCACGGCCGAGGGGTCCACGGCCGTCTTGTGCGCGCCGCGCCCGACCGGCACGGCCTTCTCGATCCTGGCCCGCAGCCGGCTCAGGTCGTCGGGCAGGTCATCGACGGTGAGGCTGGACCTGACCGCGGTCATCCCGCAGCCGATGTCCACCCCGACCGCGGCCGGGGCCACGGCGTCGCGCATCGCGATGACCGAGCCGACCGTCGCGCCCTTGCCGTAGTGCACGTCCGGCATGACCGCCACGCCGTGCACCCAGGGCAGGTTCGCGACGTTGCGGAGCTGGTCGAGCGCGCCCGGCTCGACCTCGGCGGGATCGGTCCAGATCCGGATCGGGACGTGACCGCCTCGCATCGTGTACGGCATCACCATCTCCTCTCCGAAACATCCGGTGTGCCGTGACTATGACGCCAAAAAACGATCATCCGTTTCAACTGGTTTTCGGCGCGAGGGCCGCGACGAGGCCGCTCGTGGCGGCGGCGTCCAGGACGATGCCGAAGACCTCCTCCAGGATCTTGGGCACCTCCCCGGGCTCCAGCCGTGCCGTCTCCGCGACGCCGTCCGGGCGGGCCGAGGTCAGGGTGGTGTCGTCCAGGACGTGGCGGACGCCGGGGCGCACGCACTGGACCATCAGCCGACCGACGAACGGCGATCTCGGACCCACCGCTCGCCCGTCGTCTCGGCGCCGTCGGCGAGCGGCACCGGCGCGAGCTGGCCGCGGCCGAAGCCGACGTCGCAGAGCCACGGGCGCTCGTCGTCGGCGGGCTCGGCCAGCAGCAGGGCGTGCGTGGCGGACCGGACCGCTCCCGTGCCCATCCGGACCCGCGCGGACAGCCCCGTGACGCCGAAGCCGAGGCGCTCCAGGACGGCCCCGAACAGCAGGACGTGCTCGTAGCAGTAGCCGCCGCGCCGGGCCCGCACCATCTTGGCCTCCAGGTCCGCGACGCCGAGGAGCACCGGCCGGCCGAGCACGATCTCCAGGTTCTCGAACGGAATCGCGAGCGCGTGCGCGCGCATCAGCGTGCGCAGGGTCCCCACGGTCGGCGGCAGGCCGCCCCTCCACCCCGACCCGGGCCAGATAGGCGTCCAGATCCAGCCGGTCACCGTTCCAGGTGGGCTGCCGCGTCACGCCCACGCCAGGGCCTGTCTCGAGTGGTTGGGTCGTGGGTTTTCCACAGCCGTGCGTGCGGTCCTTCTTTGGCGTGTGGGGTGACTTGACACCGGGATGGCCGGCCGGTCGTCTCGGCCGCACCGTGGCCCGTCCAAGACGCCGCAGCCGGTGCGCACCGAGTATCCGCAACACCCGCTACGAACCCCGCCCGGGGCACGGCCTTCGCGCACACCATCGTCGATGACCACTCACGGGCCGCCACCGCCGTTGAGATGTTCCGTGACACCGTCGCCTGATTCGCCACCCACGGCGTGACGATCGAACACGTGCTCAACGACAACGGGTGAGCACTCAGCCGCTTCCACCCCTCAGAACAAGCACACCGCAAAGCCCTGCCAGCCAGGCTCCATCACTACGAACACCACCAGCCCCACACCGCGACCAGCGGCAAACCACCCATCACCCGCTTGACCGACCTCCCTGGGCAGTACACCTAGAACCTCGACCGCCGTTGAGGTCAACGGGAGCGGCGGCTCCGGGGACGCAGGCGCACGCCGGGCAGCGCGGGTGCGGGGATGCGCTCCCCGCCGTGCCCGGGGACCGTGCCGAACCGGTCGCCGTCCTCCCAGCCTGCGCGCGCGGCGGCGATCTCCTCGTGGTCGCGCCCGACGAAGTTCCACCACATCACCAGGTCGTCGGGGAACGGCTCGCCGCCGAGCAGGACGGCACGCGCCTCGGCCGCGGCCGACACGGCCACCTCGTCGCGGCCCGTACCGAGGTAGAGCAGTGGTCCCGCGGCGAGCCGCGAGCCGGCGACCTCCAGCTCACCGGACAGGACCAGCAGGCCGTACTCGAAGTCACGGCGCAGCGGCACGCTCGTGGCCGTCCCGGCGGCGAGTTCGAGGTCGGCGCCGGCCAGCGGCGTGTACACGGTGGCGGGCGAGACGGTGCCGCCGATGCCCCCGGCGAAGACGGTCGCCCGCAGGCCGCCGTCCTCGTACACGGGCAGCTCGACGTGCTGCTCGAACCCGGCCTCGCCGGCCGCGCGGTCGGCGGGCAGCGCCAGCCAGAGCTGGAGGGCGTCCAGCAGCGGCGCTTCCCCGACGGAGAACTCCGAGTGCGACACGCCGTGGCCCGCGGTCATGAGGTTCAGCTGCCCCGGCCGCAGGAGCACGTCGTTGCCCAGGCTGTCGCGGTGCCTGATCCGGCCGCGCAGGGGCCAGGTGACCGTCTGCAGGCCGGTGTGGGGGTGGGGCAGCACACGCATGTCGGTGCGCTGCGGGCCGAACCGGTCGAGGAAGCACCAGGCGCCGACGGTGGGCAGCGACCGGTGCGGCAGCAGGCGGTCCACCCGCATGCCGCGGACGCCGCCGAGGGGCACCTGCCGGGACTCGTAGAGCTCCAGCACCGCGCCCTCGCCGGCCGCCGGCCGCGCCTCGGTGATCGCCGGATGAGCGTCCAGGTCGCTCATCCGGCGCCCTCGGGCCAGCGGACGTGTTCCTCGTACTCGGGATGTTTGCGCAGGTAGGCGGCGATGAACGGGCACAGCGGGACGATCACACGGCCGCGGCGTACGGTGTCGTCGAGCGCTGCTGCGGCCAGCGCCTTGCCGACGCCCTTGCCCTCGAAGGCCGCCTCGACCTCGGTGTGGGTGAAGATCGTACGGTCGGCCCGCTCACGGTAGTGGGCGACCCCGGCGAGCGTCTCGCCGGACCACGCCTCGTACCGCTTCTTCTCCTCGTCGTGCCGCACGTCGAGTGCCGTGAGCTCCTCGGCCATGTGTCTCCTCCCCTTCGCCGCCCGGCCATCGTGTCAGAGGCCGCCGGATGGCCCTCGCCCGCCCCGGACCGTACGCCGGTCGCCGGTACGGACGGTGAGCCCGCGGCGATCCAGGTGTTCCAGCAGCGGCACGGCCACGCGGCGGCTGGTGTCGAGGGCCTTCCGCGCCTCGCTGACCGTGAACGGCTGCGGCAGCGACGCGAGCACGGCCGCCGCCCGGTCGTCGGCGCCCGCCGCCAGCTCGACGCCCTCGGCGACGC
>NZ_JBHLZP010000447.1:0-6603 GCF_042429965.1 Actinoallomurus acaciae | reverse complement strand
CCGCCGACGTCGAGCGTGGGCCGGCTGTTCGACGCCGTCGCCGCCGTACTCGGCGTCCGCGACCGCGTCGGCTACGAGGGGGACGCCGTCGTCGAGCTGGAGCAGCGCGCCGACCCGGGCGAACGCGGAGCCTATCCGGTCCGCCTCGACGGCGGGTCGCCCTTCACCGTGCGGGGCGCCGACCTCGTCGCGGCCGTCGTGGCCGACCTGGACTCGGGGGTGCCGGCGGTCGCCGCGCGGTTCCACAACACGGTCGCCCGCCTGGTGGTGGCCGGCGCCGTACGCCTGCGGGAGACGACCGGACTGACGACGGTGGCGCTGTCCGGCGGAGTCTTCCAGAACGTCCTGCTCCTGGACCGTACGGTCACCGGCCTGGAGGCCGAGGGCTTCGCCGTGCTGGTCCACCGCCGCGTGCCGCCGAACGACGGCGGCATCAGCCTGGGCCAGGCCGCGGTCGCCACCGCCCGCGCCCTCTCCGGCCCGTCCCCGGACTGAGTCACGCCTGCGGTTTCGCCGCCGATGGCTGGTCTACTCGAGTATCAGGTTCGCCATCCGCACGATGTCGGCGGCGTGCCTGCCTGCCTCGTAGACGACGAACCGTTCCTTCTTGACCAGCAGCATTTCGTCCCCGTGCAGCGTCCACGAGCGGACGTCGTCGGCGCTGATGGCCTTGAGGAGTCCGGGCGAGAAGAGCCGGGCCGCCCACTCGGGGTCGTCGGTGACGATGGCGAATCGCCGATCGAAGTCGGCATCGCCGGTCTGGATGGACGGCCGATGTTTCAGGCCGACCGCGCGCAGGACGTCCGAGCCCGCCCCGCGCGCCTCGACCCGGGTCTCGGGCCCCGGGCCGGGCAGGCGTACGCAGAGGATGATCAGATCGTGGATGACGCGGGTGGGAGGGCTGCCACCGCGCTTCGTCTCGTACTCGGCGTCCGCGATCGTCACCGGGAGGTCCTCGACCGTCCCTGACACCATCCGCCGGACCGCGAATCCGGGCAGGGCCGGGACGCGATCCCGCCACGCCGCGTTGACGTCTCCCTCCTGGAACGACCAGCCGTTGGATGTGGCCCAGGCCGCCGACTTCCTCGACCGGCCGCGCCGAGCCGCCTCGCGAGCCGCTTGAGCACAGGCGGCGAGCAGCAGCACGAGCACGACGGTGATCACGAACGTCATGAGAGGAGATTACGGTCGGGAACAGGCGCCAACTATCGTGATCAGTCACAGGAGCTGCGAAAAGGACGTCGTCCACGTCACGCGGTCCCCGTTCGGACGCCGCTTGGACGCTTTCGACCCCAGGACCGGCGACCGGAGAGCGAGGTTGAGACGATGACGTCGGAGGTCGTCCTGACGGGCGGTCCGGGCGGGGACCGCGCGCACGGCGAGGAGGGCCGGGCCTCACGGCCGCGAGGCTTCGCCGTGCTCCTGGCGGTGACCTTTCTCGCCTTCGTCAACTATGCGGCGCTCTTGTCGGTCGTCCCGCTGTGGGCCGCCACCGGCGGAGCCGCCAGCGTGGCAGTGGGGTCCACGACCGGCGCCATGATGGCGGCCACCGTGGCCACGCAGGTGGCCGCCCCGTGGCTTTTCAAGGTCATCTCCCTGCGAGCGATGGTGGTGGTCGGCGCGACGCTGCTCGGGGCTCCGACACCGCTGTACGGTCTCTCCGCGGACATCGCGCCGATCACGACGATCACCGTCGTTCGCGGTATCGGTTTCGCGCTCGTGGTCACCGCCGGAGCCACGCTCGTCGCCGAGTTGGCCGCCGACGGGAAGCTGTCCTCCTCGGCGTCGCTGTACGGCGTGGCCGCGGCTCTGCCCAACCTCGCAGCGCTCGCCGGAGGGATCTGGATCGCCCGGAACCAGGGCTTCCCGGTGGTGTTCTGGGGTTCCGCGGCAGCGTGCCTCGCCGGTGCGGCGCTGGCCCTGCTGCTGCCGCGCGGGCATCGTGGCCGGTTTCGTCTCGGGTCGATGGCCGACGTCCGCGATATCGCGGTGCCGATCGCGCTGTTCGTGCTGACCGCCGGATCGTTCGGGGCGGCGACGACCTTCCTGCCGGTGGCCGTGCGGGGAGCCGGCACTGCGTCGTGGGCGTTGTTCGCGGCGTCGGCCGGTCTGGTCTCGGCGCGGCTCGGCGCCGGGGCCGTCGGCGATCGCCATGGCGCGGGCAGGCTGGTGCCGGTCTCGGTGCTGTGCTGCGCGGCCGGGCTGGCGGTCATCTCGCTGTCCCTGACCGGCTCCCACGGCCTGCTGTTCGTCGGGGCCGCGCTGCTGGGCGCGGGGTTCGGTGCCTGCCAGAACGATTCCTTCGTGCTGAGCGTCCAGCGCCTCGGCGACGGTCGCGGCGGCACGGCGAGCACGATCTGGAACATCGCCTACGACGGTGGTGTCGGAACCGGGGCCGCCGCGCTCGGATGGTTCATCGGCGACGCCGGCTATGCCGGTGCCTTTCTCACCATGGCCATCGTCGTCGGTGTCCTCGCGATCCTGCTCTCCGTCGCGCCCGCCCGCCGGCGGTGACGCGGGCGACTGGATGAGGAACGTCCGCCACCTCAGCAGATCCGGGGCAGGGGGTCCCCGACCAGCAGGTCGACGATACGGGTGCCGCCGAACGTGGTCTTGAGCAGGACGAGCCCGGGCGGGTCGGCGCCGATCCGCCCGACGATCGCGGCTCCCTCGCCCAGCGGGTGGGAGCGCAGGGCGGCCAGCGCGTCGCCGGCCGCGTCGCCGGACACGACCGCGACCATGCGGCCCTCGCAGGCGACGTACAGCGGGTCGATGCCGAGCAGCTCGCAGGCCCCGCGCACGTCCGGACGCACCGGGATCGCGTCCTCGTCCACGACCACGGCCACGCCGGCGTCGCCGGCCACCTCGTTGAGGATCGTCGCCACTCCCCCGCGCGTCGCGTCGCGCATCCGGCGCACGCGGTCGCCGCAGGCGTCCAGCAAGGTCGTGACCAGGCCGTTCAGCGGCGCGGTGTCGGAGGCCAGGTCGGACTCGATGTCCAGCTCGCCACGGGCCAGCATGATCGTCACGCCGTGTTCGCCGATCGGGCCGGAGACCAGGACGGCGTCGCCCGGCCGTACCTCGCCGCCGGGCGGGCGCCGGACCACGCCGATCCCGGCGGTGCTGATGTAGCAGCCGTCAGCCTTGCCGCGCTGGACCACCTTGGTGTCGCCGGTGACGATGTCCACGCCCGCGGCCTCGGCGGCGGCGCGCATCGACGCGACGACCCGGCGCAGATCGGCGACCGGGAAGCCCTCTTCCAGGATGAAACCGGCCGACAGGTGCAGCGGCTCAGCGCCGGAGACGGCCAGGTCGTTGACGGTGCCGTTGACGGCCAGGTCGCCGATGTCGCCGCCGGGGAAGAACAGCGGCGACACGACGTAGGAGTCGGTGGTGAACACCATCGACGCGCCGTCGACGCCGAACCGGGCGCCGTCGTCCAGGGGTTCGAGCAGCGGGTTGCGGAACGCGTCGAGGAAGACCGCCTCGATGAGCGTGTGGGTGGCCTTGCCGCCGGAGCCGTGGGCGAGCGTGATGGCGTCCTCGCGCAGCCGCGGCCTGCGGCGGCGGGCCCGTTCGATGCGTTCGAGCACCTGCTCCTCCCGGTCGGCGACCTCGGTGTGCGCGTGCTCGCGCACGGCCGCCTCGGCCCACTCCGCGGAACGCTCAGTCACGGGTCGCCTCCCGTACCCGGTCGCGGGAGAACCGGCCGAAGTTGTAGTACGCGGCGCAGGCGCCCTCGGAGGAGACCATGCAGGTGCCGATCGGCGTCTCCGGCGTGCACGCGGTGCCGAACACCTTGCACTCCCAGGGCTTGAGCACCCCCTTGAGCACTTCACCGCACTGGCAGGCCTTCGGGTCGGTCACCCGGCCGCCGGGGATCTGGAAGATCCGCTCGGCGTCGAACTCGGCGTACGGGTCGCGGACGCGCAGCGCGGAGTGGGAGATGAAGCCCAGGCCCCGCCACTCGAAGTACGGCCGCGGCTCCATCGTCTCGGAGATGACCCTGAGCGCCTTGGGGTTGCCCTCCCACGGCACGACGCGGCCGTACTGGTTCTCCACCTCCGAGCGGCCCTCGGCGAGCTGCGTGAGCAGCATGTGGATCGACCGCAGGATGTCGAGCGGCTCGAACCCGGCGACGACCAGCGGCTTGCCGTACTCCCGGGCGATGAAGTCGTACGGCCGGCAGCCGATCACCGTCGAGACGTGGCCGGGGCCGATGAACCCGTCGAGCCGCAGGTCCGGAGAGTCGAGGATCGCCTTGATCGCCGGGATGATCGTCACGTGGTTGCAGAAGACGGAGAAGTTGCCCACTCCCTCGGCCCGGGCCCGCAGCACGGTCATCGCCGTGGACGGCGCGGTCGTCTCGAAGCCGATCGCCATGAAGACGACCTTCTTGTCCGGGTTCTGCCGGGCGATCTTCAGCGCGTCCAGCGGGGAGTACACCATGCGGATGTCGGCGCCATGCGCCTTGGAGTCGAAGAAGGACCCGCGCCCGCCGGGCACCCGCATCATGTCGCCGAAGGAGGTCATGATGACGTCGTCCTGCTCGGCGATGTGGATCGTGTCGTCCACCCGGCCCATCGGGATCACGCAGACCGGGCAGCCGGGGCCGTGCACGAGCGTGACGTTCTCCGGCAGGTGGTCCGCCAGCCCGTGCTTGTAGATCGTGTGCGTGTGCCCGCCGCAGACCTCCATGAACTTGTACTCCCGGCCCGGGTCGCACAGGCTCGCGATCGAGGCGGCCAGCGCGCGGGCCTGGTCGGCGTCGCGGTACTCGTCGACGAAACGCATCACTCGATCCTCGATTCCCGTAGCGCCTCGACCTCGTCGGCGTAGGCCTGGCCGACGCCTTCGAGGAAGTCCATCGCCGCCTTGGCCTCGGCCTCGTCGATCTTGGACAGGGCGAACCCGACGTGGATGAGGATCCAGTCGCCCGGCCGCGGGCTCTCGTCGGCGATCAGCCCGATGTTGATCGCCCGCCGGACGCCGCTGACGTCGACCTTGGCGAGGTCAGGCTGGTCGGGGAGGATCTCCACGATCTCCCCCGGGATTCCCAGGCACATCGTGTGCCTCCCCTATCTCGATGGATTCCAGCACCAGCTCGTCGCCGCCGGTCACGTCAACGTCGCCGTCGCCGCACGTGGGGCAGACCGCGAGCGGGTCGAGCGTGCTGCCGTCGTGACCGCACGCCCGGCAGGTGAGCCGGGCCGGGGTCACGACCATGTCGATGGCCGCGCCCTCGGCGACGGTGCCCTCGGTGACCAGCTGGAACGCCTGGTCCATCGAGGGCTCGACGATCCGCAGCAGGGCGCCGGCCCGGATCGTCGCCCGGAAGACCTGGCGGCCGGCGGCGCGTTTCTCCACCGCCTCGAGGATCGCCTCGGCGAGTCCGATCTCATGCATTCACGTCACCCGCCCCGCCGTGGGTTGCCTGATGGTCACGGAGCTCCTCCTCGATGAGTTCGCGAACCAGCCGGACGGCGGGTTCGATGGCCGCGGCGACCGGGGGGCTGAGCTCCATGCCCGGCGTGACGTCCGCGGGCTCGCAGCCGACGAGCAGGACCCGCCGCATCTCGCCGCCGACAGCGCCGACCAGGCCGAGTACGACGTCGGGGGTCATCCCGTGCGCGTCGACGACGGGGTGGGGCTCGCCCTCCTCCAGCTCCAGGGCGTACAGCGTGCCGGGCTCCTCGCCGCGCGGCGCGGCGTCGACCAGGATCGTCGTGTCGTACGCGGACAGCTCGTAGGCGAGGTGGACGCCGCGGATGCCGAAGTCGCCGACGACGACGCCGTCGGGCAGCGGAGTCCGGCCGGGCCGCTCGCTGAGTCTCCGGGCGACCTCGACGCCGAACCCGTCGTCGCCCAGGAAGACGTTGCCCACGCCCGCGACCAGGATCTTCACAGCGGCTCCACGTCCTCGGGGCCGAAGTACCAGTAGCGGCCCTGGGCCCGGCGCAGGTCCGTGCCGGGGTCGTCGTCGACGGTGACGGCCAGGTGCCGCGAGCCGTCGACGTCGAGCAGCACGGCCTCGACGGTGGCGATCCGCCCGGCCACGAACATGTCCTGCGCGTCCGCGCGTCCGTCCGGGGTCAGGCGCACCTTGCTGCCCTTGCCGACCTCGTGCCCGGCGATGGTGATCCGGTCGGTCTCCGGGGAGATCGACGCGTCGGCGCCAGGCTCCCACCAGGGCCGGTCGGTGAGCGTCGTCGCGCGCGGGCCGGGCGGCTCGTGGACTCCGGTCGCCTCGCCGGGCTCCTCCGCGGCGAGGTGCGGCCGGTCCCGCAGGATGACCGGAGAGGACAGCATCAGGTCGTCCGCGACCAGTACCGGCCAGGCGCGGAGGTTCTCACACGCCTCGGCGTACGGCCGCGCCCACTCCGGCGGGTCGGCCAGCGAGAGGAACACCCCGCCGGTGAGGCCGAGCAGCGCGTGCGCCGCGACGAGCGAGCGCCGCAGCGCCTCGGGCCGCTCCTCCCCGGTCCACCCGCTGGTGTTCTCCAGCCGCAGCCGGAGCCGCACCACGCCGTACGGGCCGGGCAGACGCTCGGCGGAGGCCCGGACCCGCACGTCGATCGGCTCCCAGGCGCGGGTGACGCCGTC
>NZ_JBHLZP010000446.1:0-6637 GCF_042429965.1 Actinoallomurus acaciae | reverse complement strand
CTTGGGGTTGTTCCTGATGTTCTGACCGATGCGTGCTCTGGGTCGCCGTCAGTTGTCCACAGGAGGTGGCTCCCCTAATCAGAGTTATCGGGTTTGTCTTCCGGCAGACTCGGTGCCGGTGGCCGCCGGCAGGTGAGCACTCTGGTCCCCTGGACCTTTCGGGAGTCCTGAAAAAAGATCGTGCCCCTGCCGGTCGGCTGGGAGAGTTGATCGCTGCTGGGATGTCGTGCCCGCCCGATCGTGGCGTGAGCACTGCTTGATTAGGTCGCTGATGGTTCTCCCGCCGGCTGCTGAGACAGATCGACATCGAAAGCGGGAGAAGCGTTGCGGTTGTACGTTGGGGATGAGTGGGCCGAGGCTCATCACGACGTTGAGTTGATGGACGTCTCGGGCCGTCGGCTGGCCAAGGCCCGTCTGCCCGAGGGTGTAGCGGGGATGGCCCGGTTGCACGCGATGATCGGTGAGCAACTCGGTGAGGACGCCGACGATGCGCAAGTGCTGGTCGGGATCGAGACCGATCGTGGCCCGTGGGTGCAGGCGTTGCTGGCCGCCGGGTACGCGGTGTTCGCGGTCAATCCGCTGCAGGCGGCCCGCTGCCGGGACCGGCTGAGGGTCTCGGGGGCCAAGAGCGACGCGGCTGATGCGCACATGCTGGCCGACATGGTCCGTACCGACTCCCACCAGCTGCGGCCGGCCTCTCAAGACAGCGCCGAGGCAGAGGCGATCAAGGTGGTGGCGCGGGCGCATAAGACGCTGATCTGGGAACGTACCCGCCACACCCAGCGGTTGCGGCACGCGTTGCGAGACTACTTCCCGGCGGCGCTGGAGGCGTTTGAGGACCTTGACGCCGCCGACGCCCTTGAGTTGCTCGCCAAGGCCCCCGACCCGGCCTCGGCCGCCAAGCTGACCATCGGACAGATCAGCGCCGCGCTCAAACGCGCCCGCCGTCGGAACGTCGGCGATAAGGCAGCCAAGATCCAGCAGGCGTTGCGCGCCGAACATCTCGGCCAAC
Source organism: Actinoallomurus acaciae (assembly GCF_042429965.1). Taxonomy (NCBI): domain Bacteria; kingdom Bacillati; phylum Actinomycetota; class Actinomycetes; order Streptosporangiales; family Thermomonosporaceae; genus Actinoallomurus; species Actinoallomurus acaciae. The sequence goes on along the minus strand of NZ_JBHLZP010000446.1, from coordinate 5,625 downwards.
CTGCCGTGGTGACCGCGGCCTACGCGGCCACGGCCGGCTCTCAGACCGCGATCCTGACCGTCCTGAACCAGCAGATCAAGACCATGCAAGAGCAGGTCGACGCCCATTTTGGGCAGCACCCGGCCGCCGAGATCATCCTTAGCCAGCCAGGCTTGGGGCCGATCCTCGGCGCCCGGGTGCTCGCCGAGTTCGGTGACGCCGATGGACGGTATGCCTCGGCGAAGTCCCGTAGGAACTACGCCGGCACCAGCCCCATCACTCGCGCCTCCGGCAAGAAGAAGGTGGTTCTGGCCCGGTTCGTCCACAACGACCGGCTCATCGACACCCTCGATACCCAGGCGTTCGCCGCCCTGACCGCCTCGCCAGGAGCCCGCGCCTACTACGACCGGCTCCGGGCCCGGGACCTCGGCCACCACGCCGCGTTGCGTCAGCTCGCCAACCGGCTCGTCGGCATCCTGCACGGATGCCTCAAGAACGGCACGCTCTACGACGAGGCAACCGCCTGGCCACCTCGTTCCGAGATACTCGCAGCTTGACACCTCAGCTCCTGGGATGTCTAACAGCGGCGACACCGGCTCGATCCACATCGCGCTCGCGCTCATCGTCGGAGAGACACAACGCCCGGGCCACCGCGCCGAGCAACTGGGTCGAGGGCTGACTGCTGCGACCCTGTTCAAGGCGTACGACGTAGTCCACCGACATGCCGGCTCGGGGCGAACCTCATCATGCTCGGCGTGGGCACCGTGCTGTTCGGCGTGTTCTACTTCCTCATCCTGTTCGCGCAGGAAGTCTGGGGGTATTCCGCCATACGGGCCGGAGCAGCGTTCCTACCACTGGCCGCCGTGGTGCTGGCCGGTTCCGCGGTCGCCTCCGCGCTGCTGCCGCAGACGGCGCCCGCTCGCTGTTGGTGACCGGCGCCGCGGGCTGTGCCGGCGGCCTGTACTTGCTGTCGCTGCTGACCGAGAACGCCGAGTACGCGGGCGGACTGCTCGGCCCCATCCTGGTCATCGGCACCGCGCTGGGCCTGATGTTCGTGCCGCTGCCACTGGTCGCGCTCGCCGGCGTCGCCGACGCGGACTCCAGGGTGGCCGCCAGCCTGCTCAACGCCACCCGGCAGATCGGCGATGCCGTCGGGCTTGCCGTACTGAACACCGTTGCCGGACGGTGGCCGCCGGCTCCGCCGGCGCCCACGGCGCGCACGCGCTGGTCACCGGCTTCGACCGGGCCTTCGCCGTCGGCGCCGGGATCTCGGTACTCATCCTGCTCATCACGATCGCCACGATCCGGGATCGCCATCCCGGCCCGACCGCCGTACGGCCTGGCCTGGTGAATGGCCGCAATCCCACCGGCCGTCCAAGGGTACGGCCCGCCGGAGCGTCGGCTCCGGCGGGCCGTACCCCCGAAGTGGGCGACGTCGTGACCGCCGTGCGAGGGGCTCGCTACTTGCCGGCCGCTTCCAGGTCGGCCAGGGCCTGTGCCCAGCGGGCGTACGGCAGGCTGGCCAGGTCGGCGATCGTCTTGATGCCAAGCGCTTCGTACAGAAGCTCGCCACTACGGTCCGAGACGCCCTTCAGCGCCGCCACCGGCGCGGCCAGGATCTCCGGAAGGCTCTTGTCCGCCCATGCCTTGTCGAGCACGTTGTTCAGATCGATCGAAGCCACTTAGGTCCTCTCGGGGAGTGCTGATGTAAGTACACGGACAAAATCCGCATCGCTCGCTTTCTACCGCGTGACGGGCATACGCGGGTCCCGAACGCGGGAAGATCACGGTGTTCGCCTTCTCACCGGCCGAACGTCGACCAGCCCTCCCTCCACCATCTCGCCGGGCCGGGCGGCCTTCAGGACAGGACGGGGTCCAGGCGGCAGACGGCAGATGCCGATAGCGGTATCCACGCCGTCCAGGCGACCACGACGCGTCTGATGCCTGCCGGGCCTGGAACACCGCAGGCCAGCGCGCCGCCGGAGTGTACAGCGGCAGGCATCGGCAGCCTTCTCCTGCTCATGGCAGCCCTGATCGGCGCCGAATCCACCCTCGGCCTCCAAGGCCCCGCCGCCTGCCAAATCCAGCCCCAAGCCACCCGGGAGGCCGACGACACCATCCCCGCGAACTACCTGCAGCTATACCGCAGAACCGGGCAAGAAACCGGGATCGCCTGGAACCTGCTCGCCGCCATCGGCAAGCTCGAATCCGACCACGGCCGCGACCCCCACACCGGCGTCACCTCCGGCGCGAACTACGCCGGAGCAGCCAGCCCCATGCAAATCGGCATCCTAGGCGCCGCCGGAAACACCTGGGGCGGTACCCCACGCCACCGCGCGAACACCCACACCGGCGGATACGGAACCGACGGAGACAGAGACGGCTGGGACGACGTCTACGACCCCGCCGACGCCATCCCCGCCGCCGCCCACTACCTCAAAACCCACGGCGCACCCAACGACATCCACGCCGCGCTCTTCGCCTACAACCCCTCCAACGACTACGTCGACACCGTGCTCGCCCAAGCCGGCCGATACGCACACCACGGCATCCAGGCCATCACCGCCGCCGACAACCCGACCTGCGATCAGGCCACCCTCGGCCCCCTCCCCACCAACAGCGTGGCAGCCCAGGTGATCACTCACGCCCGCGCCCAAATCGGAAAACCCTACGTCTACGGCGCCACCGACCCCGACGCCTTCGACTGCTCCGGCCTCACCATGAGCGCCTACCGCTCCGCAGGCGTCACCATCCCCCGCCTCTCCGACGCCCAATACTGGTGGGGCGCCACCGTCCCACCCGGACAAGAACAACCCGCAGACCTCGTCATCTTCAACTACAAACCCGGCCACAGCGGACCCGGCCGCGTCGGCATCGCCTACAACCCCGCAGCAGGCACCATGATCGCCGCCCCCCACACGGGCACCAACGCCCGTTTCCAAAACTACAAAAACTATCCTGGCGGCGCCGTAGGATTCACCATCCGACAGCCCATAAACTGTAATTCTTAAAAGGATGACCAATCCTCATCTGAGTTGTCCATGACTTGTCCTTTGGACATCTCGGTGAGGCGCGGTCGGCGTGAGGTTCTACCCGGTGTCGGATCTCAGTGAAACTGGCCCGTTCTCAACGATTTCGCCGGTCGATGGCCGGTTCTCGTCTTGCTTGGCCGGTGGAGGCTGCGGCAGGTGGGTCGAAGTGGATCTTCTACGCAAATGATCGCCAGCCGATTCGGCGTGATCTCCTGTCAGCCGTTCACCTAAGGAAACGCTGCACAACGCGAGGAATGGAAAGCACTGGTCGCCATCCTGTCGTGCTCACACCTTACCCCTGCGAAACTGCGGGCCTTCATCGCGGGTCCTGGTGATCATCATCCAGGCATTCTTGGAGCCGCCGCAGTCCTCGTTCCACGTCATAGATCAAGGCAGGGCTATGGATTGCGTGGTCACGAGCTTGGCGGTAGATATCGGCTGCGATGCGGTCGTCATCCCCCGAGCGGACGTCTTGCCCCGGCCGGTCGATGGGCGATCGGCGGGCGTTCGATGCGGGGTCCTGCTGGTTCCGATCAGCGAGGTTGTATAGGAGCCGAGCAAGAGTGTCCGGGGTAGCCGATGCGGGTTCGATGTCGGCACGGAGTCGTTCCATCGCCGCAAGGTAGTGATTGGCATCTTCCTGCTTGTCGAGGTAGAGCGCGCTGATGAGCTGCTCAAGATAAACCACATCGGACAACTCCGGTTCGGTGAAACCCAGGACGCTGAATGCTGCGCCGGCCACGGCGTGGCACGTGAGCGGGACCACCTGAATAGTGATATGTGGCTGCTCGCAGGCCTCGATCAGATCTTCGATCTGTTTACGCATCACGGACTTGCCGCCGATCGGACGGCGGAGTGCGGCCTCATCGATGACCGCCAACAGAGTCGGTGGTACGTCACGTGTCAACACCCGCTTCCGCTGCCTTAGCAGCGCCGCTCGACGGTCGAACTCCCCTTCGGGGGCGTCGGGGTGGTGAAGGCGGTCGACAGCTCGCGCGTATTCCTCGGTCCGCAGCAGGCTCGGCACGAACTGTACTGCGTATTGGTGGATCCGGGCCGCAGCCTCTTCGAGCCCGAGGTAAGGCTCGAACCATTGAGAGATCACCTCGGAGTATTGATGCCACCAGCCAGGCTGATTGGACTGGACGGCCAGCTCCAGTATCTGATGTCGCAGGATGTCATCACGCACGCCGTACAACGCGAGCAGATCGTTGACGTCCCGCTGCTTGAAGCCCACCCGGCCCAGTTCCATACGGCTGATCTTCGAAAGGGAGGCGTAAATGGCGGCGCCCGCCTCCTCCCGGCTGATCCCGGCCGACTCACGCAGCCGACGAAGCCGCGCACCGACAATCCGCCGAAGCATGACCTGGCCACCCGACCTAGCCACGGCACCGAGCGCGAGAGTGGCAGCTGGCGTCACACTCATGATCCTGCCTTCCGTCCGTCGATCCAGTCCGCTCCCTGGTCATCGCGGAACGGCGCCGCGGGACCCACCGCTCTCATAAGCTGATCTCGCGCCAGCTTCAGGTGCGACCTCACCGTCTCCTGAGTGATCCCGAGCCACTCAGCGACCTCACGGGACGACCACTCCTCATTCCAGCAAAGGAACGCCACCCTTTGCCGCTGCCCGGGCATCGCGGAGATCATCTCCCAGGCCAGGTCCAACGCAACCACGGACAACACGTGATGCTCCGTCTCCGAGCGCGCATGCTCTCTAGCCTCCTCACAGTCGCCCACTAGCTGAAGGCGCCGTCCTTGGCGCCACTGATCGATCGCCTTGTTTTTGAGAACCGCGTACAGCCAGCGCCGTTGTCGCTCAGGACACAGTCGGCCCAGCCGGGACCAGTCCTCCATCGCAGCGACGAACGTCGTCTGCACAAGATCTTCGGCCCTGGCACGGTCGACCTCGGGAAGGGTGGAGGCGTACCGGAACAGCGCCTCTGACTCAGCGCGGAAGAGAACCTCGATCTCTTTGCCGAGATCAGGGTGAGTCGCCACGTCATGGTCCCCGCGAGATGCGTCGGGTTGCGGATCGACCCAGCGTCAACCGCAACGCCAGTCCATCAGGGTCATCCTGCTGCATCACTACAGTGCCCTCCGGTGCCCTGATGACCAGCGCCAGAAGAGTCTGGCGCCGCTGCCGTTCAGTGCACAGCCTTAGCACCCCAGCGACAACCAGAGCCGCCAACGTGAACATGGCGGCCTGCCACGAGATCACATTCGCCGTCGCGGTGAGCACCGCACACGTGTTTCCTCGCATCCTCAACAGCGTCATGCCGGAACATCGGACGAAACCACCCGAGCGTTGAATCGGCAACCAAGGCCGCACGCGAATTGGTGTCTGATCTGGCGATCTGCGTCGTCACCACCGCCCTGCTCCGCGACCACACCGACACCCAAAACCGGCCGTCGGCACGGCTCGATCAGCCGCCGCCAGCCGATCCCGGCATGATCCTGCTGGCCGTCCCCGAACCCAGACATTGGACCGCCCCGGCGAAGTTGGAGGCCGGATCGCTTGCTTCTCAACCGGCCAGAGACGTAATACCACGTGACCGGTGGAACGCTTCCTCGTACTCAGACGGAGGAATGTTCCCACAGTAGGAACGTATCCTTT
>NZ_JBHLZP010000445.1:0-12521 GCF_042429965.1 Actinoallomurus acaciae | reverse complement strand
GGCGCCGCCAGCAGCACCGGGCCCGGCGAGGCCGCGCGCCAGTACGTGCGGGCCGGGTCCAGGTCGGGGACCACATCGTGCTCCACGGCCGTCGCCAGCACCGGTGACCACAGCCGGCCCGCGATCCCCTGGAACAGCAGCGAGGCCGCGACACGCCGTTCGCCGACGCCCAGCCGCGCGAGCACGGCGGCGATCTGGTCCGGCAGGGCGCGCCCCGCGAGCTCGGTGAACGGCCGCCAGAGCGGATGCCCGGCGATGTCGGGGTCGGTGTCGAGGGCGAAGAACGGGCCGATCCGTGCCACGTCGGCGAGCGCCGCCGTGGGTCCGAGCCGGTCCTTCATCACCGCCCGAGCCTGCCAGATACGGCGCGGCCGGTCCACTCTGCGACGATTGAGCCGTGATCTATGACCATCCTGAGGCGTACGAGCTGGCGTGTTCCTTCCGTGACGTGAGTGCCGAGGTGGACGCCCTGCTCACGTGGGCGGGCCCGGCGCGTACGGTGCTGGAGCTCGCCGCGGGTCCGGCCGAGCACGCGCGGGAGTTCGCCCGCCGGGGCGTCACGGCGACCGCCCTGGACCTGAGCCCGGCGATGTGCGCGTACGCGCGCTCGCGGGGCGAGGGCCTGCCGCTGGAGGTGGTGGAGGCGGACATGACCGGGTTCCGGCTCGTCCGCCGGTTCGACCTGGTCGTGACCATGCTCGACTCGACCGCGCACCTCATGACGCTGGACGCCTTCGTGGCGTACCTCACCCGCGTCCGTGAGCACCTGGCCGACGACGGGCTCGCCGTCATCGAGATGAGCCATCCGGCCGACCGGCTCGGCGACACCCCGCGTGTCTCGAACGCCTGGACGGTCGGCAAGGACGGCGTGAGCGCGCACGTGCGCTGGGGCGAGCCCGGCGACGAGCTGGACCCGATCACCCAGGTCGTCCGCGACCGGGTGACCATCGCGATCGACGGCGGTGAGGTGATCCAGGGCGTCGTGCCCTACCGGTTCTGGACCGCGACCGAACTCCAGGCCGCGATCCGGCTGGCGGGCGGCCTCACCGTCGAGGCCCAGTACGGCGACTTCGACGCCGGGGTCTCGCTGGACTCCGCGGACGCCTGGCGCATGATCACGCTCCTGCGCCGCTGAGGCCTCAGGGGACCGCGGGCCGGGAGATGATCTCCGAGGGCAGTTCGCCGGCGGCGGCCCGGTCGAGCACGAACAGCGTCCGCTCGCGTCCTCGGGCGCCGGCGGCCGGCACCTGCGCCGGGTCCGCGTCGGACAGGGCCAGCCGCGCGGCCTTGGCCTTCGACTCGCCCGCGGCGAGGATCCACACCTCCTGGGCGGTGCGAAGCGCCGGGAGGGACAGGCTCAGGCGGGTGGGCGGTGGCTTCGGCGCCCCATGGACGGCCACGACCGGGCGGCTCTCCCGCAGCGCGGGCAGGTCCGGGAACAGCGATGCCACGTGCGCGTCCGGGCCCAGGCCGAGCATGAGCACGTCGAAGGACGGCACGTCGCCGTGCGGGGCCGCCGTCCGCAGCTCCTCGGCGTACCGTTCGGCGGCGTCCTCGGGGGTGCGCCCCGAGTCGGACGCGGGCATCGGGTGCACGCGGCGCTCGTCCACGTCGACGTGGTCGAGCAGGGCCGCACGCGCGCCGGTCTCGTTCCGCTCCTCGTGGCCCGCGGGCAGGTAGCGCTCGTCGCCCCACCAGATGTCCAGATTGCGCCAGTCGACGGCGTCGCGGGCGGGCGAGGCGGCCACCTCGGCCAGGACGGCGGTGCCCACGCCGCCCCCGGTGAGGACGATGTGGGCGCCGCCGCCCGCGGACTGCGCGTCCACGATCCGTGTCACCAGCCGCGCGGCGGCGGCCTTGGCGAGCAGGTCCTGGTCCCGGTGGACGACGACGGACGGCACGGTCACGACTTCTTCGCCCTCGGCTTCGCGGCGCTCTTGGCGGCGGGGGCCGCGGGGTCGGCCGGCGCGGACGCCGTCTCCGGGCCCTTGGCGAACCGCTGGATCGCCTCGTAGTAGACCTCGTCGGGGTCGAGCCGCCGCAGCTCCTCGGCGAGCAGCTCGGCGGTCGAGCGCCGGTGCAGCGCGACCTGGCGGTCGGGCTGGTCGGGCCGGGAGAGTGTCGCGACCCGGCCGTCCGGGCGGGTGACCGCGATCTCACCCTCCTTGGTGGTGAGGCGCACCGCCGTGATGCCCGGTCCGCGGGATTCGGTGATCTCCGCCGGGACGCCGAGGCGTACGGACAGCCAGCCGCCGAGCAGCGCCGCGCTCGGGCTGCCGGAGTCGGCCTCGATGCGGGCGGTCGTGACGTCCTCGTGCGGCTGGTCGAGGGCCGCGGCGAGCAGTGAACGCCACGGTGTGACGCGCGCCCACGCGAAGTCGGTGTCGCCGGGCAGGTAGCCGCCGGCCAGGCGCCGCAGCGTGCCGAGCGCGTCGGCGCCGCTCGCCGAGTCGGTCACCCGGCGCTGGGCGAGCGCGCCGAGGGCCTCCTCGCTCGGCCGGTCCGGCGCCGTGCCCGGCCACCAGGTGACGACGGGCGTGTCGGGCACCAGCAGCGGCAGCACGACCGAGTCGGCGTGCTCGGCGAGCTGGCCGTACATCCGCAGCAGCACGGTCTCGCCGGGACCGCTCTCGCCGACGCGGACCTCGGCGTCGAAGCGGGGCTCGGCCTCGCGGCCCCGGGCGATCACGCCGAGGATGCGGCAGGGATGCTCGCGCGCCACCTCCGTGGCGGCGCGGATCGCGTCGTACTGCGCCGCCTCGTCGGTCACGACGATCAGCGTCAGCACCTTGCCGGTGGCCGGGCCGCCCATCCGGTGGCGGGTCGCGGTCAGCGCGTCCTGGATCTTGCGGGTGCTGGTGTTCGCCAGATCGATGATCATGCTTAGAGTCGCCTCCACGCTCGGCCGTCGCGCGCCATCATCTCGTCCGCCGCCTTGGGCCCCCAGCTGCCCGAGGGATACGGCTCCGGGGCGCCGTGCTTGTCCCAGTACTCCTCGACCGGGTCGAGGATCCGCCAGGACAGCTCGACCTCCTCCTGACGGGGGAAGAGCGGCGGATCGCCGATCAGCACGTCCAGCAGCAGCCGCTCGTACGCCTCGGGAGAGGACTCGGTGAACGACTCGCCGTAGTCGAAATCCATGTTGACGTCGCGGACCTCCATCGAGGTGCCCGGCACCTTCGAGCCGAACCGCAGGGTCACGCCCTCGTCCGGCTGAACCCTGATGACCAGGGCGTTCTGGCCCAGCTCCTCGGTGTCGGTCTGCGCGAACGGCAGGTGCGGCGCCCGCTGGAACATCAGCGCCACCTCGGTGGCGCGGCGGGCCAGGCGCTTGCCGGTGCGCAGGTAGAACGGCACGCCCGCCCAGCGGCGCGTGTCGATGTCGAGGCGCATCGCCGCGTACGTGTCGGTGCGCGAGCCCGGCGAGATGCCCTCCTCCTCGCGGAACCCGGGCACCTTGACGCCGCCCTGCCAGCCCGCGGTGTACTGGCCGCGCACGGTGTAGGCGTCCAGGTCGGCCGGCAGACGTACCGCGGACAGGATCTTGGCCTTCTCCGCGCGTACGGACTCGGCCTCGAAGGAGACCGGCTCCTCCATCGCGGTCAGCGCCAGGAGCTGGAGCAGGTGGTTCTGGATCACGTCGCGGGCGGCGCCGATGCCGTCGAAGTAGCCGGCCCGGCCGCCGATGCCGATGTCCTCGGCCATCGTGATCTGCACATGGTCGACGTACGAGCGGTTCCAGAGCGGCTCGTACAGAGTGTTGGCGAAGCGCAGCGCCAGGATGTTCTGGACCGTCTCCTTGCCGAGGTAGTGGTCGATGCGGAAGATCGACTCCTCGGGGAAGACCTCGTGCAGGATCTCGTTGAGCTCCCGCGCGCTGGCCAGGTCGTGGCCGAACGGCTTCTCGATGACGACGCGCCGCCAGGAGTCCTCCGACGGCTTGGACAGCCCACTGCGCTGGAGCTGCTTGACGACGTCCTGGAAGAACTTCGGCGGGATCGACAGGTAGAACGCGTAGTTGCCACCCGTGCCCCGCTTGACGTCCAGCTCCTTGACGGCCGTCGCGAGCTGGTCGAACGCCGCGTCGTCGTCGAAGGTGCCCGGCACGAAGTGGATGCCCTCGCTGAGCTGGTTCCAGACCTCCTCGCGGAAGGGCGTCCGCGCGTGCTCCTTGACCGCGTCGTGCGCGAGCTGGCGGAAGTCCTGGTGCTCCCAGTCGCGGCGCGCGAAGCCGACCACGGCGAAGCCCGGCGGCAGCAGGCCGCGGTTGGCCAGGTCGTAGATCGCCGGGAGCAGCTTCTTACGGGACAGATCCCCGGTGACCCCGAACAGCACGAGCACGCATGGCCCGGCCACGCGTGGCAGACGCTTGTCGCGGGGATCGCGAAGCGGGTTGAGGAAGTTCTCGATCCGCGTCATCTGCCATCTCCGTCCTGCGTTGCGGCTGTTCCGGTGGGCCGACTGATGCCCGACATCCCCGTCCTCCCTGGGCAGTGGCGCGCCCGGCGGACCAGGCGCTCCGGCCGCGGGCCTGGCCGCGCGGCGATCGCGTGTCTCCGGTCATCGGCGAGCCGATGACCACTATCCCGAACCATCACGTCGTGCCCGATCTTCCCCCGTCGGCGGAATGTACGCCGTCGCGGACGCCGGCCCTCCGCATTGTTCCATTCTCCGGCACATGCCATATCACCCGACATGGCATGTCTTCTCCGATCGTTGCAGTTGATGGGGGTCCATGGGGCCGAACGTGCGGTAAACACCCGGAAAAGTGGATCACATCGCATGGGCCCTCATCGCCGATGTTCAGCCGCCGAGCGCGGCTTCCAGTCTCGCCAGTCCGGCCGCCCGGTCCCGCAGGTGCAGGCGCACCACCGTGAGCCCCCGCGAGCGCAGGGCCCGCAGGTCGGCGAAGGCCTGGGCGAGTTGCAGCGTGCCGAGGGAGTACGGCCGGCCCGGCACGTCGACGTCGGCGGTGACCGCCCCGGTGATCTGCAGGAACAGGCCCGTACGCGGCCCGTCCTTGTACACCTGTCCGGTCGAGTGCAGCAGCCGCGGTGCCAGGCCGAACGCCACCTGGGCGTCGCGGTCGTGGGCCGCCCGGCGGGCGAGCGGCGGGCGCAGCCCGGCCGTGTCATCCGCCGTGTCGAGATAGGCCATCACCGCGATGTAGCCGTCGGAGGGGGCGGCGTGGCTGAACGCGTCGAACACGTCGCGGAGGTCCTTGGCGCCTTCCAGCATGTCGCCGGTGGCGTGCACCTCCACCTCGCCGTCCACCAGGACCGGCTCGCGGCCGATCACGACCGGGGGCGTGCCGTCCTCCGCGCCGCGCAGCAGGCCCGACAGGGCCTCCTCGGCCTCGCGGACCGCCGGCCGGTCGAACGGGCTGACCCCGATGACCCGGCAGGCCACCGCGGCGGCGTACTCCCACAGCAGGAACAGCGCGCCCAGTGGCCCGGACACGGCCAGCCCGGCGCCTTCGGCCGGGGCGCCGAGCACCAGCCGGTGAACGTCACGGGTGGCACCGAAGCCCGGCGCGGCCGGGCCCTCCACGACGACCGGCACGACACCGCCGCCGCCCTTGCCGGTCGACTCGGCGACCAGTTGCTCGACCCAGCGGTCCAGGCCCGCCGGGCCCGAGCCGTCGTCGGCGATGAGCAGCCGGTCCCGTCCGTTCGCCGGCCCGGTGCCCAGTGCGGTGCCCAGCACGAGCCCGGGGTTGTCGTAGGCGAGCAGCAGCGAGGGGACGAGGGCTTCGGCCTGGTCCAGCAGCCGCCGGACGTCGGCGCCGCACAGCGCCGCGGGCACCAGGGCGTAGGCGCTCAACGCGCCGAAGCAGCCGTCCACCGCCGGGTCGGCGGCACGAACGTGGGGCCGGAGGCCTCCAGGGACGAGCCGGGAGGCCCCACGACCACGATGCGGCCGGCCGGGTCGATGCCCGCGTCGCGGAAGGCGCGCTCGAAGACGCGCCGGACCCCGTCGGTCTCGACCGTCTCCGCGCCGGAGACGACCAGCAGTGTGCGGTCGAGCGGACCCCGGCCCGCGCGCCGGACCTGGTGCGGGTCGACCGTGTCGAGCAGCGTGAGGTCCACGCCGTGGGCACGGGCGATCACCTCGGCGGCCAGGCACGCGCCGCCCGCGCCGGCGACGACGACGAGGTCCAGGCCCGCGAAGCGCTCGACGAGCTCGTCGAGGCGGGGGAGCAGCCGGTGCGAGCGTTCGGGTGCGTGCACCCAGCCGAGCCGCTCGGCCGCCTCCTGCGTGGCCTCCGGCCCCCACAGGCTGGCATTGCCGCCCATCAGGGCGGCCGGAACGCCGTCGGCGGCCAGCCGCTCGAGGACGCCGTCGGTCTCATCGACCGCGTCGCCCTGGACGGTCACCGACACACCGCCTCCGGTCACGCGCAACGTCACGAGGCCTCCTTCGCCGGCCCCGTGACGAAGACGCCGTGCCGGATGGTTCGCTCGCTCACAGTGCCTCCCGGTCCACCCCGTACCCGGGCTGGTACTGCCCGTTCCAGGCCCGACCTACCCTGCCTTGGCCTCCAGTTCATTCTTGACCGTGTCGAGGAGCTCCTTCCAGGAGGCCTCGAACTTCTCCACGCCCTCCTCCTCGAGGACGCGGACGACGTCGTCGTAGTCGACGCCGGCCTCCTTGAGCGCGGTCATGAGCCGCCGGGCCTCGTCGTACCGGCCCTGGACCGTGTTGCCCGTGATCCTGCCGTGGTCGGCGGTCGCGTCCAGCGTCGCCTCCGGCATCGTGTTGACCTCTTGCGGCGCCACGAGCTCGTCGACGTACATGGTGTCGGGGTAGTCCGGGTTCTTCACGCCGGTCGAGGCCCAGAGGGGACGCTGCGGGCGGGCGCCCGCGTCCTTCAGCGCCGTCCAGCGGTCGGTGCCGAACTTCTCCTCGAACAGGGCGTACGCCAGGCGGGCGTTGGCGATGGCGGCCTTGCCCTTCAACCCGGTCTCGCCGAGCTTGTCCAGGCGCTTGTCGATCTCGGTGTCGACCCGGCTGACGAAGAACGACGCCACGGATTCGATCTTGGACAGGTCGTGGCCGTTCGCCCGCGCCTTCTCCAGGCCCTCGAAGAACGCGTCGATGACCTGGCCGTACCGCTCCAGCGAGAAGATCAGCGTGACGTTCACGCTGATGCCCCGCGCCAGCGTCTCGGTGATCGCCGGCAGCCCGGCGAGCGTCGCGGGGATCTTGATGAAGGTGTTCGGCCGGTCGACCAGCCACCACAGCGCCCTGGCCTCGGCGACGGTCTTCTCGGTGTCGTGGGCGAGGCGCGGGTCGACCTCGATGGACACGCGTCCGTCGACGCCGTCCGTGCGGTCGTGGACCGGCCGCAGGACGTCGGCCGCCCACCGGATGTCGTACGTCGTGATGGCCCGGACGGCCTCCTCGACGTCGACGCCGCGCACGGCCAGCTCACGGACCTGCTCGTCGTAGGCCGAGCCCTTGCTGAGCGCCTTGGCGAAGATCGTCGGGTTGGACGTCACGCCGACGACGTGCTTCTCCTTGATCAGCTGGGCGAGGTTGCCGCTCCGCAGCCGCTCGCGGCTGATGTCGTCGAGCCAGATGGACACGCCCTCGTCGGAGAGCGCCTTCAGGTTGTCACTCATCTCTCTCCTCAGTTCCCGGTCGTCGAACCCTGGCCGGCCGCGTTCACCTTCGTGAGGCTGGCGCGCGCCGCGGCCACGACCCGGTCGGCCGTGAAGCCGAACTGCTGGAACAACGTCTGGTAGTCGGCCGACGCGCCGAAGTGCTCCAGGCTCACGCTCTCGCCCGCGTCGCCGACGTAGGTGCGCCACCCGAGGGCCACTCCGGCCTCCACGGACACGCGCGCGCGCACCGCCGGGGGCAGCACCTGCTGCTTGTAGGCCTCGTCCTGCTCCTCGAACCACTCCACCGACGGCATGGAGACGACCCGCGTGGGCGTGCCCTCGCCTTCGAGGACCTCACGGGCCTCCACCGCGATCTGCACCTCACTGCCGGTGGCGATGAGGATGACGTCCGGCTGCCCGTTCGAGGCGTCGGTCAGGACGTATCCGCCCTTGGCGGCGCCCTCGGCCGAGCCGAACCGCGAGCGGTCGAACGTGGGCACCTTCTGCCGGGTGAGCGCCAGGCCCGCCGGGCGGTGGGGGTTCTCGAGGATGGTCCGCCAGGCGACGGCCGTCTCGTTGGCGTCCGCCGGCCGGACGACGTCGAGGCCGGGGATCGCGCGCAGGGCCCAGAGGTGCTCGACCGGCTGGTGGGTCGGGCCATCCTCGCCGAGGCCGATCGAGTCGTGCGTCCACACGTAGGTCACGGGCAGCTTCATCAGCGCGGCCAGCCGCACGGCCGGGCGCATGTAGTCGCTGAAGACCAGGAACGTGCCGCCGTAGGGGCGGGTGCCGTCGTGCAGGGCGATGCCGTTCATGATCGCGCCCATGCCGTGCTCGCGGATGCCGAAGTGCAGCGTGCGGCCGTAGCGGTTCCCGGGGTAGTCCTTGGTCTGGTACTCCTCGGGGATGAAGGACGGCTCGCCCTTCATCGTCGTGTTGTTGCTGCCCGCCAGGTCGGCCGAGCCGCCCCACAGCTCCGGCAGCACCGGGCCGATCGCGCCGAGGACCTCGCCGGAGGCCGCGCGGGTCGCGACGGCCTTGCCCGCCTCGAACTCCGGCAGCTTGGCGGTCCAGCCGTCCGGCAGCCGGTGGGCGCTGATGCGGTCGTACTCCGACGCGCGCTCGGGGTTGCCCGCGCGCCAGGCGTCGAAGGCCTGGTTCCACTCGGCGTGCGCCTCGCGGCCGCGCTCGACCACCGCGCGCGCGTGCCGGAGGGCCTCCTCGGACACGTCGAAGGTCTTGTCCGGGTCCAGGCCGAGCACCCGCTTGGTCGCGGCGACCTCCTCGGCGCCGAGCGCGGCGCCGTGAGCCTTGCCGGTGTTCTGCAGGTTGGGCGCGGGCCAGCCGATGATGGTGCGCAGCGAGATCAGCGACGGGCGGCCGAGCTCGGCCTTGGCGGCCAGCAGCGCGCGGTAGAGGGCCCCGGGGTCCTCCTTGTAGTGCTCGCCTTGCGCGCCTCCGGCACGACCCCTGTCCTCGGAGGTCCAGTCGACCTTCTGGACGTGCCAGCCGTACGCCTCGTAGCGCGCGGCGACGTCCTCGGACTTGGCGATCTGCGTGTCGTCCTCGATCGAGATCCGGTTGTCGTCGTAGATGACGATGAGGTTGCCGAGCTTCTGGTGACCGGCGAGGGAGCTGACCTCGTGGCTGATGCCCTCTTCGATGTCACCGTCGGAGGCGATCGAGTAGATGTAGTGGTCGAACGGGCTGTCGCCGAACGACGGCTCCGGGTCGAACAGGCCGCGCTCGCGCCGCGACGCCATCGCCATGCCCACGGCGTTGCCCAGGCCCTGGCCCAGCGGGCCCGTCGTGGTCTCGACGCCGATGGTGTGGCCGTGCTCGGGGTGCCCCGGGGTGAGGCTGCCCCACTTGCGCAGGCCCTTCAGGTCATCGAGGGTGAGACCGTAGCCGGACAGGTACAGCTGGATGTAGAGCGTCAGGCTGCTGTGCCCCGCGGACAGCACGAAGCGGTCGCGGCCGGCCCAGTCCGGGTCGGTCGGGTCGTGGCGCATCACCCGCTGGAACAGCAGGTAGGCGGCCGGCGCCAGGCTCATCGCGGTGCCGGGGTGACCGGAGCCCGCCTCCTCGACGGCGTCCATGGCGAGCGCGCGGACCGTGTCCACGGCCCGTCCGTCCAGCTCGGTCCAGGTGAAGGTGTTGTCGGAATCCGTACTCACGAGACGCTCCAGGCTCCTCTCGGCTACGTGCATGCCCCCGTCGGCCCGCCCCCCGCGGGCGGAAAAGCGTGCCTCGATCCGGGGAGCACCTTGATCAGGCCACTCCTCGGGGCCCTCGGCGAGCCTATCGCTCGCAGGACTTTTGCCGGGCGCGGGAGCCTATGTGTCGTTTAACGTCGTGTCGCGTACGGCACTTCCCGCGATCCCGGTCGCGAATCATCGGTCCGTCCGCGCGTCCGCCGACCCCGATGACGGGGTGTGCCGCCACCGGGGCTACAGTGATGGCGCGGCCGTGGCCGGAGAGTGATAAGGCCCGGATTCAGAGCAAAGCGGCGGTAAAGATTCGAGGATTTGTCACAGTGCCCTTTTATGTCGAGAACACGCCCGTGGACGTCCTGTGACGGTGGTCATCAACCGTCCCGTGCGGACGTCCGCGCCCGTGGGTCCCGGCCGCCGCCCCTTCGGCGCGCTCGTCCGCGCCTACGTGGCGTTGACGAAGCCCCGGATCATCGAACTGCTGCTGATCACCACGCTCCCGGTCATGTTCCTCGCGGCCGGCGGTCTCCCGCCGCTGTGGCCGGTGATCGCCACGCTGGCGGGCGGCATGCTGTCGGCGGGCAGCGCCAACGCGCTCAACTGCTACATCGACCGCGACATCGACGCCAAGATGCGCCGCACGCGCCGCAGGCCGCTGCCCATGGTGCAGGTCACGCCGCGCGAGACGCTGGTGTTCGGCGTCACGCTGGCCGTCGCCTCGACGCTGTTCCTCGGGCTGGCCCTCAACTGGCTGGCCGCCGGCATGTCGGTGTTCGCGATCTGCTTCTACGTCTTCGTCTACTCGCTGCTGCTCAAGCGGCGCACCACGCAGAACGTCGTGTGGGGCGGCATCGCCGGCTGCATGCCCGTCATGATCGGCTGGTCGGCGCTGACCGGGCGCCTCGACTGGACGCCGCTCGTGCTGTTCCTCGTGGTGTTCTTCTGGACGCCGCCGCACACGTGGACGCTCGCGATGCGCTACCGCGACGACTACGCCGCCGCGAACGTCCCGATGCTGCCGGTGGTGGCCACCGAGCGCCGCGTGGCCATCGAGGTCATCGTCTACACCTGGGTCACGGTGGCGTGTTCGCTGGCGCTGTGGCCGGTGGCGCACACGACGCTCTTCTACCCGGTCGTGGCCGCCGTGCTCGGCGCCGTCTCGCTCCTGGAGGCCTACCGCCTGCTCGGGCGGGTCCGCCGCGGCGTCACCGGCGCGGTGCTCAAGCCGATGCGTTACTTCCACCTGTCGAACGCCTACTTGGCGCTGCTGTTCCTGGCCGTCGCGATCGACCCGTTGCTCCACTGAGAGTTAATGTCGCGGCATGGCGCGCGTTGACCCCAAGGCGATCCTCGAAGGACGCATGCCCGGACGGGCACCGGTCGGACTCATCGTCGGACTCATCGTCTCGACACTGTGCGCGCTCATCGTGCTCGGGCTGGACGCCCTCAACGGCGCGCCGTTCGTCGTCGGGCTGATCCTGGCGATCCTGCCGGTGCCGCTCCTGGTGTCGCTGGTCCTCATGCTCGACCGGCTGGAGCCCGAACCCTGGCGTGCGCTGGTGTTCGCGTTCATGTGGGGCGCGGGCGTGGCCGTGCTGGGCGCGCTGATCCTCAACACCGCGGGCTACGAACTGCTGACCAAACCGGTCTTCGGCGAGCGCGGCGAGCTCGTCACCGCCTCGATCGGCGCACCGCTGGTGGAGGAGTCGCTCAAGGGCGCGGTGCTGTTCGGGTTCTTGTGGTTCCGCCGGAACGAGCTCGACGGCCTGACCGACGGCATCATCTACGCGGCCATGGTCGCCCTCGGCTTCGCGATGATGGAGAACATCGGCTACTACATGCGGGCGGTCAACCAGCACAACATCGAGGCCGTCTTCATCATGCGCGGCGTGATCTCGCCGTTCGGGCATCCGCTGTTCACCTCGATGACCGGGCTCGGCGTGGCGTACGCGGCGCTGCACCGCGGCGCCGCGCGGGTCGCCGCGCCCGTCGCCGGGCTGTGCGGGGCGATGCTGCTGCACGGTGCCTGGAACTTCTCCAGCGCCTTCGGCTTCCGTGGCCTCACCGTCGCGTACGGCATCGACTTCTGCATCATCGTCGGCCTGATCGTCATCGTGGCCCGCGAGCGGCGGCAGACCGTACGGCTGATCCGGCTCCACCTGCCGATGTACGCCGGCACGGGCCTCGTGACGCCGCAGGACATCCAGATGCTCGGCAACATCGGGCTCCGGCGCCGGGCCCGGCAGTGGGCCCGCATGGCCGGCGGCAGCCAGGCCAAGCGCGCCATGGGCGACTACCAACTCGCCGCGACCGAACTCGCACTGCTGCACCAGCGCGCCGCGCGCGGGGTGGCCGAGCCCGCCTGGTTCTACCGGCGGCGGCTCGACCTGATGAACCTCATGCACGTGGCGCGGCAGGCCTTCCAGGTGCGCCGGACGCGGCCGCTGATGCCACCGTGGGCCGGGCCGGACCAGTCGGGCTTCCTGCGGCCGGGCCCGTCCTTCGGCCCGCCGCCACCCGGCCCGTTCCACCCCCAGGGCCCGTACGGCTCCGCCTGACGCGAACGGTCACGTCAGCAGCAGTGTCTTGCCGATCGCCGCACGTGCCTCGATCGCCGCGTGCGCCTCGGCGGCCCGTTCGAGCGGGAGCGTCTGCCCGATGGGCGGCGTGATCCGGCCCGCGGCCGCCGCGGCCAGCGCGA
>NZ_JBHLZP010000444.1:0-6663 GCF_042429965.1 Actinoallomurus acaciae | reverse complement strand
GGCACACCGGGCACGCCGGGCACGCCGGGCACGTCGGGCATGTCGGGTGCGCCGGGTCCGGTCGGCGGGCCGGAGAGCGGCACCGGCGCCTGCCAGGCCGTCAGCGTGCCCAGCACCGCGGCCTCACCGCTCTCGCCGGTCTCACCGCCGACCAGCGCCAGCAGCAGATCCTGTGCGGTCGGCCGGTTGCGCGGGTCCTTGTCCAGCGCCGCCCGTACGAGCCGGTCCAGGGGAGCGGGCAGGTCGCCGATCTGCGGGTCGCCGTGCAGCAGCCGGGCCGACATGACCGAGAAGTCGCCGGTGCCGAAGGGGTTGACGCCGGTGCGGGCGAACGCGACGAGGCATCCCCACGAGAAGACGTCGGCCGCGGTCGTCACCTGCTGCCGCAGGATGCGCTCCGGCGCCATCCAGCCCGGACTGCCGACGAGCTGGCCCGTCATCGTGAGCCCGGAGGCGGCGTCGAGCGCCTGCGCGATGCCGAAGTCGATGACGCGGGGCCCGGAGAAGGACAGCATGACGTTCGCGGGCTTGAGGTCGCGGTGGATCAGCCCGGCCGCGTGGATGGCGACCAGCGCGGCGGCCACCCCGACCGCCACACCGTGCAGCATGCCGGGAGACAGCTCGCCGTTCTGCTTGACGTAGTCCTTGAGCGAGATCCCGTCGATGTACTCCGTCACCATGTACGCGAGGCCGCCGGACTCGCCGTGGTCGAGCACCTGGGCGGTGCAGAACGAGGCGACCCGCCGGGCGTTGGTCACCTCGTCCTGGAAGCGCGCGACGAACCCGGCGTCCTGCGCCAGCTCCGGGCGTACGACCTTGACCGCCACCTGGCGCCCGTCCGGGCCGCGCCCGAGGTAGACGGCGCCCATGCCGCCTTCGCCGATCCGGGCGAGCAGCGTGTACGGACCCACCCGCTCGGGATCGCCGGGCCGCAACGGTGTCCTCGCGCCCGCACGTCGTTGACCGTCCACCGCAGCTCATCTCTTCGCGCCGAGTTATGACCGTACTCCGCGGAACGCCGGTCCGGACATGCCGGAAAACCCGGATCTGTTTCTGCGGTACGTCTCTCTTCGACGCTCGGAACGCCGCGATCGATCGGCCGGATGCCCACCGGTCTCGCGGACGACCAGGGCCCGGCCCACGGACGGGGGCCGGGCCCTGGTGGGGCATCACGCGAGCGGGCCCCTCCAACCGGGCTGGTACGGCGCGACGGGACGTGCCCAGCCCGCGTACGGCGGCACGATCGGGCCGCTCCAGCCGGGCTGGTACGACGGCAGGACCGCCAGGGTCTCGGCCACCGGACGGTCGTTCGGCATGCAGCGGGCCGTCACCGTGCCGATGGCCGGGCTGCTCGTGGTGATCTTGAGGCGGCCGACGCTGAGCAGGTGAGTGCCGCTGACGGCCGGCGTCCAGTCGCCGGTGAGGTCACCGCGGATCGGCTCGCCCACCGGCACGTAACCGCCGGAACCGGCCACGCGGAACGCGGTGTTCTCCGCACCGCCGACGTTGATCCACGCCGAGGCGGTCCACGAGCCGATGGGCACCGGGGCGTTGACGGCGAGCCGCGAGAGGTGCAGCCGGACGCCGGTCGGCCGGGTGACCGCCGTCTGGCCCGGTGAGGAGAGCCAGCCGTCGAGGACGACGGCCGTCGATCCCAGCATCGGGACGTCGCAGGAGTAGACCGTGGAAAAGCCGCCCGCGTACGCGGGCGCCTGCGCGGCGACGAGAGTGAGGCCGCCGCCGGTCGCGAGCGCGGCGGCCGTGACCGCGTATCCGGCCAGAGACTTGATCATGAAAGGGTCCTCCGAGTTCTGGTGTTCGGAGAGACGTCATCACGCGCGTCCGGCCTGCGTGGAGACCCGGACGCGCGTTTTTGCCACCGCTGGTGAGGATCAGTACCGGGCACAGATCAAGCCGTGAGACGGCCGGACGACCGTTGCCGGATCCACGCGCGAATCGCCCAGGATGCGCGGCGACGTCGCTGCCGGGCCTCATGCGCCATCGGTCCGAGGGGGCCCGGCTCGGCACCGCGCCGCTCTGCCGCTCGGCGAGGGCGCGGTGGCCGATCCCGGCGCCGGAGTGCGCGTTCACCGGCCGTTCCGTGCCCGGAACTCTCCCTCCGCGGAGCGCGCCCGCCACGACGGTCACCCCGGTCTTCCGCGGGAGCGCGTCGACGGCCGCGTACGCCCCGGGCCGCTCAGGGCAGGATGCCGTCCACGTAGCCGCCGTCCACCCGGAGGGCACCGCCCGTCGTGGCCGAGGCGTTCTCCGAGCTGAGGTACACGACCATGTCGGCGATCTCTTCCGGCTCGATGAAGCGCTGGATCAGGGAGTTCGGCCGGTGCTCGGCCATGAAGCGCCGCTGCGCCTCGTCCCACGGCAGGTCGGCGCCCACGAGCTCGGCGACGAAGTCCTCCACGCCCTCCGTGTGCGTCGGCCCGGCGATGACGGCGTTGACGGTGACCCCGGTGCCCTTGGCGGCCTTCGCGTACCCGCGTGACACCGCCAGCAGCGCCGTTTTCGTCATGCCGTAGTGCACCATCTCGTCCGGGATGACGATCGCCGAGTCGCTCGCGATGAACTGCACGCGCCCCCAGCCCTGCTCGGTCATCTTCGGCAGGTAGTGGCGCGTGAGCCGAACGCCGGACAGGACGTTGACCTCGAAGTAGCGCCGCCACTCGTCGTCGTCGATCTCGAGTACGGGCCGTGGCCCGAAGATGCCGAGGTTGTTGACGAGGATGTCGACCTTGGGGAGTTCGTCGAACAGCCGGGCCGCGCCCTCGGCGGACGCCAGGTCCGCGGCGATGCCCCGGATGGGGCCCGCGTTGCCGGCGAGGTCGCGTACGGTCGCGGCCACCTGATCGGCGTTCCGGCCGTTGACCACCACGGCGGCACCGGCACGGCCCAGCCGGGCGGCGATGGCCCGGCCGATCCCCTTGGTCGACCCACTGACGAGGGCGGTGCGTCCGCTCAGATCGATGTCCATAGAGTTCCTCCGTACCCAGCGAACGGTGAGCGATCGCCTACTCCGCGAACCCGGGCACACGAGGCCCGCCTCCCGGACGCGCTCACGCGGCGATGGCGCGGCACCTCGGCCTGTGTCGCCGCGCCGTGACCGCCGGTCGGGTGGGCAAAAGGTCGCGTCGGAGGCCCTTCGCGTGGCCGCGGAGTGATCAATTCAGTGTGACCGGCCGGTATTCGGCTCGATGGATTTCGCATTTCCGCAGGTCAGTCCTTTCTGAAGGGCATGGATTCACCGGTCCTGAGACCTAACCCGAAAGTGATGGGACGAACACGTAGAGTGATGCATGATGTTTCCAAGCCGAAGGAGGCGAACGAAAGATCTTGACACGGCATTACGGCGGGCGGCGGTAGCCCGTCGCCGGCCCCCGAAAGGAGTCGAGTTCAGTGCAAAGAACACCGATACGAATCGCCGGGGCGTGCGCTCTCGCCGCGACGCTGGCAACGTCCGCGGCCGCGTGCGGCAACGACGACAAGAAAGCCGCTTGCGACAAGCTTCAGGACACGATTTCGCAGGTGAGCCAGAGTGGCATTTCCCAGAACAATGATCCGAACGGGCTGGCTCGCACTTACTACAACAGCGCCACCGCGATGAGGCAGGAAGGGCGGGACTCCGGCGACAGCGATGTCGAGAGCGCGGCCAACGACGCCGCCTCCGCGCTCGAGCAGCTCAGCCAGCAGCTGACGGCGACGGACCGGGGCGACCGTGGCGGACCGCAGTACCAGTACCCCAACACCGGTACCAGCCTCATGAGTGCCGGCGATCGGATCAGGTCCGCCTGCGACCACTGAAGGCGGACGCCGGATCGGACGGCACCCCTGAGCCCGCTTCCCCGGTCGACGGGGGAGCGGGCCGGTTCCGCGGGGCGGCGGGGCCCTGCGGTCACGCCGGCGCGTCTCGCATCGCCGCCAGCAGCAGCCGGGTGACCTGGTCCAGTGTCGCGCCGGGGGAGTGCGCGTCCGGGTCGAGCGCCGTGTGCAGCACGAAGCCGTCGCCGGCCGCGACGATGAGGGCGGCCATCGCCTCCGGTTCCACCCACGAGGCGATGAGCCCGGCGTCGCGCAGCTCGCCGATGCTCGCGGCGAGGGCCTCCCGCAGCTCGGCCAGCAGCGCCACGATCGGGGCGCGGACCGCCTCGTCGCGTGTCGCGGTCGCCAGCGCCTCCAGGTAGGCCGGGACGTGCTCGTGCGCCTCGTCGAGCGCCTCCCGCAACGTCGTGACCGTGGCGAACAGGCCGCCCAGCGGGTCGCCCGCGATGCCGGTCAGCGCCGTACGCGCGGGCTCGATCCAGGTACGCACGGCGTCGACCAGGGCCTGGGCGACCAGCTCGTCCTTGGAGCCGAAGTGGTACGTGATCGCCTGGAGGTTCACCCCGGCCGTGGCGGCGATCTCCCGTGAGGTCGTCCGCGCGACGCCTTCGCGGCCGAGCACCTCCAGCGTGGCCCGCAGCAGGCGGGCGCGCGTGGTCGCCTGGCGTTCACTCATACGTATGTATGATTTCCATGGACGCGACTCCTGCGGTGAGAAAGGGTGACGTCATGCCGACCGACCTTGTGACCGGGGCGTACGGGTACACCGGAACCTATCTCAGACGGAGCCTGGAGAGCGCGGGCCACACGGTCCGTACGCTGACGGGCCACGCACCGGCCGACGCGGACATCGCGGTGTTCCCCTACCGCTTCGACGACCCGGGCGCGCTCGACGATGCGTTCGCGGGCGTCACCACCTTCTACAACACGTACTGGGCGCGGTACGCGCCGGGCGGCACCAGCCATCGGCAGGCCGTCGCCAACACGGCCGCGCTGCTGGCGGCCGCCGTACGGATGGGCGTCGAGCGGGTCGTCCACCTCAGCATCACCAACCCGGACGCCGACTCCTTCTACGCCTACTACCGCGGCAAGGCCGAGGTGGAGGACCTCATCGCCGGCAGCGGCATGACGTACGCCGTCGTCCGGCCGGGCGTCATCTTCGGTGGAGCGGACATCCTGCTCAACAACATCGCCTGGCTGCTGCGCCGGTTCGGCGTGTTCGGCATCCCGGGTGACGGCCGCTACCGGCTGCGCCCGGTGTACGTCGAGGACCTCGCCGAGCTGTGCGTCCGGCTCGGGGCGGGGGAGAACGACACGGTGGTGGACGCGGTCGGGCCCGAGTGGTTCACCTTCGAGGACCTGGTCGGCACCATCGCCGGCGCGATCGGCCGGCGGTTCCGGCCCGTTCATCTCCCGCCGGCGGCCGTCGCCCTGCTCCTGCGCGGACTGTCGCTGCTGACCAGGGACGTCGTGCTGACCCGCGACGAGATCGACGGGCTGATGGCCGAACTCGTCATGGTCGAGGGCGAGGCCACCTGCCCGACCCCGCTGACGGGCTACCTGCACGAGAACGCCGATCGGATCGGCCGCGACTACCACTCCGAGCTGGCCCGGCGAGGGTGAGCCGGGCCGGGCGAGCCGGTGAGTGATCGTCCCGATTGGGTAAGAGGAGCAAGCTGCGGTCGTTCGACGGGAGACGATGTGGAAAGTCCTAAAACGGCGTTCGTGCTGGGCGGCGGTGGCCTGCTCGGCGCCCATGAGGTGGGCATGTTGCGCGCGCTCGGCGAGGCGGGCATCCGGCCCGACCTCGTCGTCGGCACCTCGGTGGGCGCGTTCAACGGGGCGTTCGTGGCCGCCGACCCGGCGGGTGCGGCCGAGATGCTGACCACCGCGTGGCAGGGCGACGGCGCCGGCTCGGTCTTCTCCGGCTCCTTTCTCACCCGCGTGTCGACGCTCATCCGGTCCGGCACTCACCTGCACTCCACGAGCCTCCTGGCCACGGCGCTCGACACGCTCATCTCGGTCGACCGGATCGAGGACCTGGCGGTGCCGTTCCACTGCGTGGCGGCCAACATCGAGCGGGCCGAGGCCCGGTGGTTCACCAAGGGACCGCTGGTTCCCGCGGTGCTCGCGTCCTGTGCGGTGCCCGGCGTCCTTCCGCCGGTGCGGATCGGGGACGAGCACTTCTACGACGGCGGGCTCGTGCACAGCATCCCGATCGGCCGCGCGCTGCGGCAGGGCGCCCGGACGATCTACGTCCTGCAGGTCGGCCGCATCGAGACCCCGCTCACCAGGCCGAGCCGGCCCTGGCAGGTCGGCCTGGTCGCCTTCGAGATCGCGCGGCGGCACCGGTTCGCCGAGGAGCTGGCGGAGCTGCCCGACGACGTGACCGTCCACGTGCTGCCCACCGGGGCGACCGGGGAGGGCGGCGGGCTCTCGCAGCTGCGCTACCGCGACGCCTCGCGGGTCGCGGCGAACATCGAGCGGGCGTACCGCGCGACCAGCGCGTATCTCGCGGGTGACTGAGCGGCGGAGCGCGGACTCGTGATCCCGCCACGGTTCGTCCGGCGACTGGTCCTCATTCCGCTGCTGGTGGTGGTCACGGCCGTCGCCGTCGCGGTGGGCCCGCCGCTCCTGCTCCTCGGCCTGGTGGCCTCGCGCGGCCGCCGGCGCGTCGCGCGGGTGACGGTCGTCGCGGTGTCGTGGCCGGTGATGGAGTGCGTCGTGCTCTGCGCCGCCCTCGCGCTGTGGTCGGCCGGCGGCGACGCCGAGACCGCGCGCGAGCGGCACTACGCGCTGTGCGGCTGGTTCCTCGGCCGGATGTACGGCGTC
>NZ_JBHLZP010000443.1:0-6663 GCF_042429965.1 Actinoallomurus acaciae | reverse complement strand
CGTACGAGCGGGCCCGCCCGGTCCCGGTGCCGGCCGCGCAAGTGGCGCGGGCCATCGTCGACGCGGTCGAGCGCGAGCGGGCCGAGGTGTACGTGCCGGGATGGCTGGAGGCGCCGGCCCGGCTGAGGGGTGCGGCGCCCGGTGTCTTCCGGCGGCTCGCCGCGCTGTTCGGGGGTGTTTCGTAGGTCCCGTGCGCGAATCCGGGCGGCGGGCCGATGAGACACCCCTCAGCGTGGGATGTGGCCGGCTCGCGGCTCATCTGGTCTCCCGTTCCCCCGCCCCTCTTCTTTCAGGGCCGCGCCGTCAGCGCGCGGGGCGGGGACCACGCCGGCGGCCGAACCGGAGACCGCCGACGAAGATGTCGATCAGGAGGACCGGCGCCCCGATGATGAGGAGAGGCGGAAGAGCCCCTTGACCGTGACGCCGACGATCCCGGGGACGATCGCCACGACCGTCGGGATCCGGAGGACACCCATCGCGAACGCTCCCCCCGTTGGGCGGACTCGCAAGCTCTCCCATCGTATCCTCCCTGGTCAGGCCTGCTTTGCGCCACCGCCGACGGCGTGCAGATGACGGAGCGCCGTGGCGTAGGACTCGATGGGGCCCTCCTCGGTGTACGGGAGGCCGGCGAGGCGGCAGTGGTCGCGCACGAGCGGCTGGGCGCGCCTCAGGTGCGGACGCGGCATGCTCGGGAACAGGTGATGCTCGATCTGGTAGTTGAGCCCGCCGAGGAACCAGTCGGTCAGCGTGCCCCCGCGGACGTTCCGCGAGGTGAGGACCTGCTTGCGCAGGTGGTCCCAGCGCTCGCCCGGTTTCGGCATGGGCATGCCCTTGTGGTTCGGGGCGAACGCGCAGCCGAGGTGGAGGCCGAGCAGCGCCTGGTGCGCGAGGACGAACGCGATCGCCGCGCCCGGCGAGAGCACGGTGAACAGCAGTCCGAGGTAGGCGCCGAAGTGCGCGCCCAGCAGCAGTGCCTCCGCACACGCCTGCCCGCGCCGGTCGCCGCGACGGCAGCGGTCCACGACGTACCGGACGCTGCTCACCTTGAGGTTGATGCCCTCCAGGAGGAGCAGCGGGAGGAACAGCCGGCCCTGGTTGCGGGTGAACCAGCGGGCGAACGCCCCGCGGCGCCCGGCCGCCTGGTCCGTGGACCAGACGAGGACACCCGGGCTGACGTCCGGGTCCTTGTCCTGGTGGTTGGGGTTGGCGTGGTGCCGGTTGTGCTTGTCGGTCCACCAGCCGTAGCTCAGCCCGAGCCCCAGGTTCCCGACGAGGAGGCCCAGCAGCCGGTTGGCCCGCCGGGTGGCGGCGATCTGCCCGTGCCCGGCGTCGTGGCCGACGAAGTACAGGCGTGTGGTGAACACCGCCGCCGGAAGCACCAGCACGGCCTGCCACCACGAGGGGCCGACCAGCGCGACCGCACCCCAGATGGCGGCGTAGGCGAGCACGTCCAGCCCGATCAGCAACGCGTAGCGGCCACGGCGGCGATCCAGCAGCCCGTGGGCGCGGATCTGCCGGACCAGTGGCGCGAACCCGCTCCGGGGCACGGTGACGTCGGTTGTCAGGGTCATCGGATCTCCTCGCAACGGCGCCGGACGCCCCCGTCCCTCCGGGGACGCGGACGCCGTGATCAGTTGCCTGAAACCGTAGGAACGGCGGGATCGGCGCCCCAGCCGGTCAGCCCCCGTACCGGGGTGCGTGTAGCTCCGCTCCCGGGGTGGTGCTGACCCCACCTTCTCCGGGGCATCGCGAGGTCAGGGCCGCGTCGCACCGGGCACGGCGCGGGCGGGCCGGCCGGTCAGTGTCCCCAGGCGCGCAGGAGTGAGGCGACGTGGGCCTCGAGCAGCGGTTCCGGCAGGGGCGTGGGAGCCGTGAGGATCCGGGCGAGGACCGGGCCGGTGAGCTGGGCGACGCACAGGGCGGGATCGGGCATGTCCGGCGCGCTCCGGCGGACGCGGGTCAGGACCTCGCGGGCGCTCTCGGCCGGCAGGTCGGTCTGCTCGACCAGCTCGCGCACGGCGGGGTCGTGCTGTGCCTCGCCGACCAGCGCCCGGTAGGCGAGCCCCGCGGGCGAGGTCGTGAGGAACTCGGTCAGCGCGGTCAGGTAGGCGAGCAGGTCGGCGGCCGGGTCCGCGTGCGGCGGGATGACGAGCTCCTCGCGGGCGTCGGTGAGGCACGCCTCGATCAGGATCTCGGCCTTGGTCGACCACCACCGGTAGACCGTCTGCCGGCCCACGCCGGCCCGCTCGGCGATGCCCTTCATCGTCATCGCCGCGTAGCCCACGTCGACGAGGAGGTCATCGACCGCGTGGAGCACCGCCCGGCGGGCGCGCTCGCTCCGGGGACGGCCCGTCCGTGGCCTGGACGGGGCCCGGCCTGTGTTGAGGACCACACTCAGAGTGTAGCGATACACCGTGTCTCGTTATGGTAGATTCACTTACGAGTCATCGTGAGCCGTAAGTGAGCACGCCGATTCCGTCAGTGGTCACGGTGCCGCGGCAGCCCTTCCGCTCTCGCCCCCGATCGTCCGCGTGAGGAACCCCCCATGTGCGCCGCCTGCGGTGTCCCCACCCACGTGCCCGAAGCCGGCACCGACGAACCGGCCGTCGTGGCCGCGCCCGAGCCGGAGGTCGCGACCGGCGTCGCGGCGGGCGGCCGTGCCACGCCGAGGTTCGCGGCCCTGCGGAACCGCGACTGCCGCCCGTACCTGTTCGGCGCCGGCCTGGCGATGATGGCCGACAACATCGAGCACGTCATCACGTACTGGGTGCTGTGGCAGAAGTTCCACTCCCCCGCGCTGACCGGTTTTGAGGTCATCAGCCACTGGGTGCCGTTCCTGCTGCTGTCGGTCATGTTCGGCTCCTGGGCCGACCGGTACGACTGCCGCCGCCTCATCCAGGGCGCGCAGGCGCTGTTCATGCTCGTCTCCATCAGCTGGGGCGTGCTGTTCCTCACCGGTTCGCTACAGGTCTGGGAGGCCTGCCTGCTCCTCGTGCTGCACGGGTGCGCGGGCTCGCTGTGGGCGCCCGCCGAACAGCTGATGCTGCACGACTTCGCCGGCCGCGCCGAACTGCCGAGCGCGGTGCGGCTCAACGCGACCTTCCGCAGCCTCGGCGTCCTGTTCGGCCCGGTCGTCGGCTCGGCGCTGCTGCTCGGCCTCGGCCCGACCGCCGGCATCTTCGCCAACGTCGTGTTCTACCTGCCGCTGACCCTGTTCCTGTTCCGCACCCGGTTCACCGGGCACACCAGGGAACAGCGGGTGGCCCGGCCGCGCGTCGGCATCCTCGATTCGCTGCGCGTCCTGCGCGACGTCCGCTCCGACCACACCGTGGTCAGCATGATCCTCCTGGCCGGGCTCGCGTCGTTCTTCGTCGGCACCTCGCTGCAGTCGGCGATGCCGATCTTCGCCCACGACCTCGGGGCCGGCAACGCGGGCGCCGCGTACGGGATCCTGCTGTTCGCCAACGGCGCGGGCGGCGTCGTCGGCGGCATCCTGCTGGAGATCACCGGCCGCATCCGGCCGACCGCCAAGGCCGCCGTCATCAGCACCGTGATCTACGGCGTGACCAGCCTGTTCTTCGCCACCACCGCCAACTATCCGCTCGCCGTCGTGCTGCTGCTGGCCGGCGGAGTGGCCAACCTCGCGTCCATGTCGATCGGGCAGACCGTCGTGCAGCTGCGCGCCTCCGCCGCCGACCGCGGCCGGGTCATCGGCCTGTACGGCGTGTCCGCGAACGGGCTGCGGACCGGCAGCGGCTTCACCGTCGGGCTCGCCGCCTCCGCCGTCGGCGTGCACTGGTCGCTCGGCCTCAGCTCCGCCGCCCTGTGCGTGGGCACCCTGGCCGCCGGCGTGTACGCGCTGCGCGAGCGTGCGAGCGGCTGAGCGGCCTCAGCAGGCGTTCTTCAGCGAGACCGACGCCCCGGAGGACGACGTCCTCCCGGCGGCCGGTGTCCTGCGCGCTCCGGGTGTCGCGCTCGCCGGCGGGGTGGGCGGCTGAGTGCTCTTGGCGATGGCCTGGGCCGCCGCGTGGCGCATCACCGAGACGATCGCCGCGTCGGCCGGCCGGTCGGTGTGGAACCCCGGGATCTTGGACGGGTCGTAGGAGAGGCTGCTGATGTCGGCACCACGCTTGACCGTGCCGGCCAGTTTCACCAGGGCGGGCAGGAGCGCGGCCGGGATGTTGGTGGAGATGGTGCTCTTGGCCGCGTTCGCCAGCTTCTCGAAGTGGGTGACCACCTTCTGCGGGTCGGCCTGGTTCGCGATGTCCCGCATCAGGCACTTCTGCCGGTCCATACGGTGGAAGTCGTCGTCCGCGTGGCGGGTGCGGCCGTACCAGAGGGCGTGCTCGCCATCCAGGTGGTGCCAGCCGGGCGTCAGGTAGCCCGACGGCGGGATGCCCCGGTCCGGGTCGCCGCCGATCGGGAGCGGCCTCCCGTCGGCCGACGCCAGCACATGCACCTTGACTCCGCCCATGGCGTCCACGATGTCCTTGAAGCCATCGAGGTTGACCAGCACGTAGTAGTCGAGCTTCAGCCCGGTCAGGTAGCCGATGACGTCCTCGAGCAGGTGCGGGCCACGCTGGCCCTTGCCGTACCCGGGTTCGAGGTTCGGATGCTTCTCGCCCTGGATGTACAGCTCGTTGAGCAGGCACGCGCCGGACGGGCAGGTGCCGTTCGGCGGGTAGTCGCCCGTGTAGCCGTTCGGCCAGACCGAGCGCAGCCGTGACGGCACCTGGAACCGGTAGAGCGCGCGCGGAAGGCTGAGCAGCACCGTGTTGCCGGTCTTGGTGTCGACGCTCGCGACCGTCATGCTGTCGGTGCGGATGCCGGTACGGTCCTTGCCCCCGTCGCCGCCCAGCAGCAGGACGTTGACGCGCGGCTTGTTCTTCCACGGGTCGGCGGCGTCGACGGTGCCGCCGGACCTGTCGTCGCCGGGGAAGATGCTCGACAGCGTGTCGCGCAGCACGTACGTCGCGTTCGCCGCGTACACCAGCGGCGTGCAGACCACGAGCGCCAGGATCACGACGAGGGTGCCGGCGGTGAACCGCATCGCGCCCGGCAGGCCGCGCGGGCACACCACCTGGAAGGACCGGATCACGACCAGCGCCCACACGACCGCCAGTACGAGGATGCCCGCGGCGATCGCGTTCAGCCACGCGCCCTGGACCACCAGTTGCTTGAGCCGCTCCTGAAAGGCCAGCGCCGCCGTTGCCGCGCCGAACACGAGCAGTCCGAGCGCTCCCATGAGCGACAGACCCGCGGCGCGGCGTCCCGCCGAAAGGTGGGCGATGCCCCAGACCACCGACGAGGCGAGGGTCAGGCCGAGGGCGCGCCACAGCCCGGCGATGGGAACAGGTCTGCGGCCTCGCGTCACGCGGCTCTCATACCGGCGTCGTGCCATGACCTCTCCTCTGCTCGTCGCGTCTCGTCCCCTCAGACGGATCTGAGACCAGCGCGCTGCGCCGTCCACGGCGTGCCGGCGACGGTGCACGGGACTCGCTGAGGCGGGCAGCGAGGCTTCTACCGGGCGTCATTGTGCAGGAGGAACGGTCCCGGTCGGCGGGAATTTACCTAATTCGGATATATGCCGACGAAAACCGTCGTATCCCACAGGGTCGCCGTCCGGGTGGTGCCTCACGGCCTTTCCGCGCCCCGGCACGGCCCGTTGTCGGCGGCGACGAGCTCGGCGAACTCGGTGGCGAGAGGGCTGAGGACGTTCCACTGGCGGACGGCCCAGCCGACGGTGAGCGAGGTCAGGGCGGGGATGGGAATGGCACGGATCGGGCTGTCGGGCGGGGTCACGAGTCTGGGCAGGGCGGGCAGGATGGCGTGGCCGACGCCTAGCTCGGCGAGCAGCACCGCGGTGTCCCAGTCGGCCACGCCGACCGGTGTGGGCGGACCGGCCCCGAGGCGGATGAAGTCCTCCTCCAGGCGGCGCCGGGAGGCGGAGTTGTCCGGGTGCGCGATGTAGCGGATGGCCGCCAGGTCGGCGGGCTCGAGGGAGTCGCGCGCGGCCAGCGGGTCGTCGGCGTGGACGACCAGCACCCAGGGAAGGTCGACGATCGGCCGCTGCCTGATCTGGGGCAGCGGCCGATCGAGGGTGACCCACGCCAGGTCGGCCCGTCCGCCGTGCAGCAGCTCCACGCATCGCCGCGTCGACTGGGCGGAGTGGAACTCCAGGCCGACGTGCGGGTACCGGCTGCGGAAGGCGGAGATCGCACCGGCCATGAAGTGGCGCACGGTGACCCCGCCCGTGGTGACGCTGACCGTGCCGCCGTGACCGTCGCGGAGCTCGCCGAGCCGCCGGAGCGCGACGTCGAGGGCGCCGATGCCGCCGAGCGCCGCCTCGTACAGGATCCGTCCCGCCGGGGTCGCCGCCACGCCGCGGGGCCGCCGTTCGATCAGGGCCACGCCGGTCTCGCGTTCGAGGCGTTTGACGTGCTGGCTCACCGCCGACTGGCTGCACGAATGGGCGCGGGCGACGGCGCTGAGATTCCCCGTCTCGTACACGGCGATGAACACCCGGAGGTCGTCGAGGGTCATTAACCCAAGCTATCCCTGGGGCCATCCCCAGGAAATCCAGGAATTGACTCGGGGCACGCCCCGCTTCCAGGATGGCGGCAACGGCCGGGTCCCAGGGCCCGCGGCCGTGGCGGCAACCCG
>NZ_JBHLZP010000442.1:0-6672 GCF_042429965.1 Actinoallomurus acaciae | reverse complement strand
GCGCTCGCCCCCGCCGCGGTCGAGACCCCGGGCGGCGTCACGCGACGCGACGGCGGCCGGCCGACCGACGCGGCCGTCCTCATCGCGACCTCCGGATCGACCGGCCAGCCCAAGATCGTTGAACTGTCCGCCGAGGCGATGACGCGCTCGGCCACCGCCACGCTCGAACGGATCGGCGCCGCCCCCGGCGACCGCTGGCTGTGCTGCCTGCCCACCGACCACATCGCCGGCATCCAGGTGCTGACCCGCTCCATCGTCACGGGCACCGCGCCGATCGTGCACGAACGCTTCTCCGCCGCCGCCGCGGTGGCCGCCGGCGCACAGCACATCTCGGTGGTACCGACCCAGCTGCGCCGCATGCTCGACCACGACCTGTCGGTGTTCTCCTCGATCCTGCTCGGCGGGGCCGCCACTCCCCCGGACCTCCTGGCGGCCGCGCGCTCGGCCGGCGGCCGGGTCCTGACCACCTACGGCATGAGCGAGACCTGCGGCGGCTGCGTCTACGACGGCGTGCCGCTCGACGGCGTCTCGGCGGCCGTCGGCGACGACGGGCGGATCCGCCTCGCCGGCCCGGTGCTGTTCGACGGCTACCGGCTGCGCCCCGACCTGACCAGCGCCGTCCTGGACGGGGACTGGTTCGTCACCAGTGACCTCGGCGTGATCGAGAACGGGGGGCTGCGCGTCCGCGGCCGCGCCGACGACGTCATCATCTCCGGCGGCGAGAAGGTCGTCGCCGGAGAGGTCGAGCACCTGCTGCGCAGCCACCCCGGCGTCGAGGACGTCGTCGTGGTCGGCCGGCCCGACCCCGAATGGGGCGAGCGGGTCACCGCCGTCGTCGTCGGCTCGGCCACCCTGGAGGAGCTGCGCGACCACGTCCGTACGACCCTGCCCGCGCACGCCGCGCCCCGCGCCGTCGAACTGGTCCCCGAGATCCCCCTGCTGGCATCGGGAAAGCCGGATCGGGTACGGCTGCGCCGCGCCCTCTGAAAGAATCCCTGCCCGTGGTCGTACCTCGCGTGCTCGCCGTGCTGACGCTCGTCGCGCTCGCCGGATGCTCGGCCGGAGGACACTCCGGAAAGCGCCGGCAGCCCTCCGGCCCTCCCCTGGTGATCCCCAAACCGTCGCGGACGCCGACCGGCCCGCCGCGACCGGCCCTCGCCGGCACCGTCTGCGGAAAGGTCGACGCCATCGGCGGGTACCCGGCCCGGGTCGTCGTCGTTAAGGGCCGCACGACCTGTGTGACGGCGATGCGGGTGTTCGGCAAGTACTACGACCCCACCACCCCGGCCGAGGGCAGCGCCGGCCTGGCCGTCATCGACCACTGGACCTGTTCGGCCCACCTGAAGGTCGCCACCTGCACACTGAGAGCCACGACGATCCAGGCGCGCGGCTGAGCCGGCCAAGAGTGTTGCTTGTCACACGGAACGACCCCAGAGCGGCGTGACCAGTACGGCTGGAGTCCGCCGCGCGAGCGGCGTACGGTGGTCTCACCGGCCCGAACGGCCGCGGAGACGACGCCCGCGAGCGTCAGGCTTTACGGTGGAGCCCACCCCGGGCAGGTGAAAGTTTCCGCCCTGCGGGAACAACCCAGACACAACTGCGCGTTTCGGATAGTGCGCGCATATGCCAGAGACGCACGTCCCATGCCGCCGACATACGTACGAAGGGAGGGAGGTGTCCTCATGCCGCGAACCGCTGCTACCGCCGCGCCCGTAGCGCCGACCACGACGCCTCTCGAGGAACTTCTCGACCGTGGCCGTTCCCAGGGGCACCTCTCGCTTGACGAGGTGCGAAACGCCTTTCAGGAAGCCGGTATCACCCCCGCGCAGGGCCGTTCCATCATCCGTGAGCTGACCGACGCCGGAGTGCGGCTGGCCAGCCAGGACAAGGCCGCCGGTGAGCCGAAGACTTCGTCCGCCAAGAAAAAGGGTACGGGCACTGTCAAGAAGGCCCCGCCGGCCAAGCCCGCCCGCTCCACGGCGAAGCCGAAGGCGAAGGCCACCCGGACCAAGACGACCCGGACCGCCCGCTCGGCCAAGGCCAAGAACACCGAGGTCGCCGAGCCCGTCGAGCCCGTCGAGGAGCACGGCCCGGCCGAGGAGGTCCTGGCCGCCGACGCTCCCGTCGAGACGCCGGTCGCGACCACCGAGACGGACGACTTCGAGGTGGACGCCCCGACGGACCTGGACGACCAGTCCTCGGTCATGGGCGACTCGGTGCACACGTACCTCAAGGCGATCGGCCGCCGTCAGCTGCTGACCGCCGCCCAGGAGGTCGACCTCGCCAAGCGCATCGAGGCGGGGCTCTACGCCGAGCACAAGCTGGAGAGCGGCGCCAAGCTGTCCGCACGGGCCCGCGAGGACCTGCGGCTCGTCGCCGAGGATGGCCAGCGGGCCAAGGCCCACATGCTGGAGGCCAACCTCCGGCTCGTGGTGTCGGTCGCCAAGAAGTACGCCGACCGCGGGCTGTCGCTGCTCGACGTCGTCCAGGAGGGCAACCTCGGCCTGATCCGCGCCGTCGAGAAGTTCGACTACACCAAGGGCTACAAGTTCTCCACGTACGCCATGTGGTGGATCCGGCAGGCCATCCAGCGCGGCTTCGCCGACTCGGCCCGGACGATCCGGCTGCCCGTTCACGTCCTGGAGATGCTGAGCAAGCTGAGCCGCGTCGAGCGGGAGATGCACCAGCGCCTCGGCCGCGAGCCCACCCCGGAGGAGCTGGCCGTCGAGCTCGACAAGAGCCCCGCCCAGGTCCAGGAGCTGCTCCGCACCAGCCGCCAGCCGATCAGCCTCGACTCCACGATCGGCGAGGACGGCGAGACCCGGATCGGCGACCTCATCGAGGACACCGACACCCCCGAGGCCTCCGAGCTGGTCGACCGGCAGCTCATGGCCGACCAGCTGCGGCGCGCTCTGGGCGTGCTGTCGGCCCGCGAAGAGAAGATCATGGCGATGCGCTTCGGCCTGTACGACGGGACGCCGCGCACGCTCGACGAGATCGGCAAGCACCTGGGCCTGACCCGCGAGCGGATCCGCCAGCTCGAGAAGGAGTCGCTGTCGAAGCTGCGGCACCCGAGCAACGCCCGGCCGCTGCTCGACTTCGCCAGCTGAGCACCACACCGTCAAGGACCCCGCCCGACCGGCGGGGTCCTTTTCTTTCCGGCCGGGCCGCCCCGGCGGAGTCAGGGGATTCCGGCCTCGATCTGGGCGAGCTGGGCGGCGAGGATCTCTTCGAACGCGGCGCGGCGGTCCGCGCCGAGAGGGCGGACGTCGCGGGCGAAATGGGCCAGCGCGGGGAAGCGCTCGGGGTCGGCGCCCAGCACCGCGACGCGGAACAGCTCCATGCCCTGTTCGTACTCCTTGGGGCCGATGGCGTTGACCCCGGCCTCGGAGGCGATCAACGCGGCGACGAGGATCGCGATCCGGTGGTAGTGCGCCGGGATCTCCTCGTCGGGCAGGCCCGACGCCCGCAGGGCCTGCAGGACCTCTTCCATGACCAGCCGGGAACCGCCGCCGCCTGACGCATAGCGTCCCCAGATCGCGGCGAGCTGGGGTTGCCGGCCGAAGGCCTCTCGCAACCGCAGGGCCATGGCGGTGATGCGCTGTTTCCAGTCGCCCTCGGGGCGGTAGCCGTCCATGGCCGCCAGGAGGATCCGGTCGGCGACCGCGCGCAGCAGCTCGGTCTTGTTGCGGAAGTGCCGGTAAAGGCTGGAGGAATCGGTCCCGAGTGCCATGGCGAGTTTGCGCACGCTGAACGAATCGGCATCGCTCGTGCGCAGCAACTCCGTCGCCGCATCCAGGATCTCCTCGGTCGACCAACGTCTTCGGCCCGCCATCTCGCCCCTCTCGTCCGGACTCAGCATAATCGATGCACTTGCTGTTGCACGCGCCGCGTGCATAATGAGGACATGCGCTTGCGCGAGTCTCCGGGAGTCCTGCCGCGACCTGCGTGGAGCGCGCCCCTGGAACACGAGAGGACACATGTCGTGAAGAACCCACTGGATCCCGCGGAGCTGAACACCGCCCTGGAGAATGTCCACCGCGCCGGGATGCCCGGCCTGTTCGCCGAGGTGCGTGACGGTGACCAGGTCTGGCGCGGCGCCGCCGGAGTCGCCGACGTTGCCACCGGCCGTCCCGTCACCGCCGACATGCGGCACCGCGTCGGCAGCATCACCAAGACCTTCACCGCCGCCGCGGTGCTCCAGCAGGTCGAGGACGGTCAGATCGGCCTCGACACGCCGATCGGCCGTTACCTGCCGAGGCTGGTACCGGGAGAACGCGGCGACGCGATCACCGTCCGAATGCTGATCGACCACACCAGCGGGCTCGCCGAATACCTCCCGTACGCCTACCCCTCCCTCAAGGCGTTCCCCGCCCTCGCGGACACCGGGCCCCAGAGCCTGGACGACAGCCGGCTCACGCGGTTTCACCCCGCCGAACTGATCGAGATGGGAGTCGCCGCACCCGCCGTCGGCGCACCGGGCGGCACCCCGGGGGTGTACTCCAACACCAACTACCTGCTCCTCGGCGAACTCCTGGAGAAGGTGACCGGCACCGCGGCCGACAAGTACATCACCCAGAACGTCATCGAACGCGCCGGGCTCCAGGACACCGAACTCCCGGCCGGACCGTACGTCGACGGGCCGCACTCGCAGATCTACGAGGCGTGGTTCGGCATGATCGACCCGCCGCGCGACTACAGCGTCTATGACATGTCATGGGTGGGGACGGCGGGCGCGCTGATATCGACCGTCACGGACCTCAACCGCTTCTTCGGGAAGCTGCTCGCCGGTGAGATCGTCAGCCGGTCGTCGCTGGAGCAGATGCAACGCACCGTCCCGGTCATCTCCCAAGAGGGAAAGACGATCGACTACGGCCTCGGCCTGCACCCGATGGCGGCCCCCGGCCGGGAGACCTTCTGGGGCCATGGCGGCACCGTCTGGGGTGCCGGAGCGCTGGCCATGACCCGCGCCGACGGCGAGCGGCAGGTGTCCATCGCGGTGAACCTGCAGAGGTGGAACAGCCTCGACTCCTCGGGCAGGCCGCAGCCGCATCCCATCGACGGTGCGCTCGCCGCTCTCTACCAGGTGGCGATGTACGGCGGCGCCGGAGATGCCCCGCGGTGAGGCGGATCGATGCCGGTTACCGGCCCGCGGCGGGCCGGTGGGCGGTGCGCCGTACGGCGATCTCGCGGTCGTGGGTGAACGGCCGGCCGTCCAGGTTGAAGCTCCACGACAGGGTGGGGGTGATCTTCATGTACGGGGCGGCCCCGAACCGGCCCGGCCGCTCGATCAGCTCGGCCTCGCCGTAGATCCGCAGGTACCGCGGCGTCCACGGGTCGGTCGAGACCAGGTCGTCGACGACGATCGCGACCTTGGGGTTGCCGGCCTGGACGTTGCGGAACTTCCGTGTCCTGGCCGGATCCAGGCCGCCCACGTACACATGCGTCCCGTCGAACTCGAACCCCACCGGCACCACGTCCGGCTGCCCGTCCGGGTCCACGGTGGCGATACGCGCGAGCCGCTGGGACCGCAGATAGGCGATCTCCTCCTGGTTGAACGACACTGTGAGGCTCCCTTCTCGCTCGTTCGTGGAACGTACTGTACGCGACCTTAACCATAAAGGTCATGTACCATTACGCGGTGGAGATGGACGTCGCGACCGGGCTGGTCCGGCTGGCCGGCCTGGTCCAGGACGTCTACGCGCGCGTCTCCGAACGCCACGACCTGACCCCGGTCCAGGCCAAGCTGCTGTGCGTCCTGCTGGACGGTCCCCGGGGCATGGCCGACCTCGCCCAGTGCTTCGGCGTGGAGAAGGCGGCCCTCACCGGCCTCATGGACCGCGCCGAACGCCGCGGCCTGGCCCGGCGAGTCCCCGTGCCGGGCGACCGGCGAGCCCTGCAGGCCACCCTCACCGACACCGGCCGGCCGACCGCGAACGCCCGCCACGCCGAGGTCGGCGCCGACCAGCGGCGCGAGATCGGTCTTGTTCACCACCAGCAGGTCGGCCGTTGTCACGCCGGGCCCGCCCTTGCGCGGCACCTTGTCGCCGCCGGACACGTCCAGCACGAAGATCTGCCGGTCGGCGAGCCCGCGGCTGAACGTCGCGGTCAGGTTGTCGCCGCCGCTCTCGACGATGACCAGGTCGAGCGGCCCGTGGCGTTCTTCCAGCAGCTCGACCGCGTCGAGGTTGGCCGAGATGTCGTCGCGGATCGCCGTGTGCGGGCAGCAGCCGGTGCGCACCGCCTCGATCCGGTCGTCGTCCAGCACGGCGTTGCGCCGCAGGAAGTCGGCGTCCTCGGTCGTGTAGATGTCATTGGTGACCACGGCCAGGGCGAGCTCGTCGCGGAGCAGGCGGCACAGCGCGGCGGTCAGCGCCGTCTTGCCGCTGCCGACCGGGCCGCCGATGCCGAGCCGGAGCGCCCGGTGCGGCTTCGCCTCGAACGGGTCATGGCTGTGGTCGAGTCCCATGACAAGATCCCCCAAATCAGGATTCGAACAGGCGCAGGTCGGCCTGTAGGTGCAGTTCGGCGAACAGGTCGAGGGCGGGCGCGGACGCCGTGGGCAGGACGCCCGCCCGTACGCTCCCGGCGGCCTCGGCGGCGGTCGCGTCGATCCGCGCGGCCAGGTCCGCGAGCACGCGCTGGACGCCGAGCGGATCCAGGCCGAGCAGG
>NZ_JBHLZP010000441.1:0-6683 GCF_042429965.1 Actinoallomurus acaciae | reverse complement strand
CACCTGGCTCGCTCTGGCGGAGAAGGCGGCGGCGCGGCTGCCGGCGAGCCTGCTGACGCCGTTGTCCGGCGACGCGCCTCGCCGGCCCGTCGACCCGGCCGTGGCCGAGCGGATGACGGCCGACCCGATGGCCTGGTTCGACACCGAACGGCGCGGGCTGCTGGACGCCGTGGCGATCGCCGCGGAGTACGGCCGCGCAGCGCACGCGTGGGAGCTCGCCATCGCGATGGTGCCCTACTTCGACCAGCGCAGCCTGTACGAGGACTGGCGGGCCGCCCACGAGCACGCGCTGTGCGCGGTACGCGCCGGCGGGGACCGCCGCGGCGAGGCGGTCCTGCTGCGGACGCTCGGGCAGGTGTACGTCTACCAGGACGAGTACGACGAGGCGCTCGCCGCCATCGGACGCTCCCGCACGCTGTGCCGCGCGCTGGACGACGCCAGGGGTGAGGCGCTCGCCGACGTCGGCCTAGCCACCCTGCACCGGATCCTCGGCCGCGCCGACCAGGCGCTGGCCCGCTACCGCGGCGCCCTCCCGGTCCTGGCGACCGGCGAGGACCGCCACATCGAGGCGCAGATCCGCGGCTCCATCGCGGCCATCCTCATCGCGCAGGACCGGCTGGACGAGGCGGGCGAGTGGCTCGCGACCGCCCTGGCGCGAGCGCGGGAGTCGGGCGATCCCCACCGTGAGGCGCGCGTGCTGAGCCAGGTCGCCGAGCTGTACCTGCGACGCGGCGACGCCCCCGGCGCGCGGGCCCGGTTGGAGGAGGCGCTGGCGGTCTTCGAACAACTGGGAGACGACCGGTGCGCCGCGTACGCGCTGCTCGACCTCGCGCGGTGCCACCTCGGCGCCGACACCTCGGCCGCCGACGCGACGCTGGACCGGGCGCTCGAGAGCTTTCGCCGGTCCGGTAACCGCCGGGGCCACGCCGCCGCGCTGCTGTTGCTCGGTGAGGTTCGCATGGCCGAGGGCGATGGGACGACCGCGGGGATGTATCTGCGTGAGGCCGCCGGAATGTGGCACGACCTGGGCGATGGCGTACAGGAGACGGCGGCGCGCGAGCATCTGGCCCGCCTCGGCCCTTCCGCACGCTGAGCCGGGGTCGCCCCGGCGGCCGGTCCGCCGGGGCGACGCAGGTCTCTCAGTTGGCGTTGCCGGGCTTCCAGCCCAGGTAGTGGCCGTAGTAGTGGACGCTCGACGCGTGGCCGATCCTGCCCTTGACGCTGGTGGCCCAGAAGCCGCCCTTGCCGTCGGCGATGCCGACGTGACCGGCCGAGCTGATGTTCCAGAAGACGAAGGCGCCCTTCGGGGGAGTGCCCGTCGTGTGCCGGGCGCCGTCGGAGGACCGCCAGTGGTCGATGGCCGTCGGGTGGTGGGTGGTGCGGGCCCAGGCGAGCCGTGCCGCCTTCTCGCAGTAGCCCTCGTACGCGGTGCTGCCCTTGCGGCTGGAGTACCACTGGATCGCCTGGGCGGCGGTTCTCTTCGCCGCCGCGCTCTGGCTCAGGGGCGCGGTCTGGACGGCCGTGGACGCCGTGGGGGCGGCGGCGGACGCCGGTGCCGACATGGCCACGGTGGCACCGAGCGCGGCGGCGAGCGTCGTCGTGACCAGGCAGGCCTTCGTCACCCGTACGTTCGTGATCCTCATGCTGATCCTTCCTGTGGCGGGGAGGTTCGCGATCCCCGCACGCGGCACGGGGCCGGGCGGTGGATCGTGCGGATCAGTCTGTGGATCGTCGCTACAAAGCGCCTACAAGGCGGATGTGGCGGGCTCGGTGGCGTAGCGGCCCATCACCTCCGTCACCGCGTCTTCCGTCATGGGGCGGCCCGCGGCGACCATCGCGCGCAGGTCGCGGAAGTACTGGACGTACAGGTCGGGCGTGAAGGTGTTCAACACGACGGCCGGTTCGTCGCCCGGGTTGGCGAAGGTGTGCGGCGCGCCGGGCGGCACCATCACGAGCGTGCGCGGGCCCGCGTCGTGGCTCTCCCGGCCGACGGTGAAGCGGACGGTGCCCGCCACCACGTAGAAACCCTCGTCGTGCCGGGCGTGCCGGTGCTGCGGAGGTCCCTCGGTGTGCGGCGCGATGGTGATCTCGCCCAGGCCCAGCCGGTGTCCGGTCGTGCTCCCGTCCTCCAGGATCCGCATGCGAATCGGCCCGGCGAGCGTCGCCTCGCCCTCGTCCGGGCCGACGATGGCGACCTCGGCGGCGGTGAACTCCCGTATCGCGGCCAGCAGCAGCCGCGGGGTCTCGATCTGCGGGACGTGCCCGGTGCCGGTGAGCAGCCGGAACCGCGCGCCGGGGATCGCCGCGGCGTACGCACGGCCGTAGTCGGGGTCGGCGATCCGGTCGGCCTCGCCCCACAGGACCAGAGTGGGCGCGGTGACGCCGGAGAGGCGCTCGCGCAGGGTCGGGTCGACCATCGACCCGCCGTACACGGCGAGCGCGGCCCGGTTGCCGGCCATGGTCTCGCGCTGTGCCGGGGTCATGGCCGCCGGGTCGATGCGGAAGGACGCCGGGTCGTGGTAGCTGAGCCGGGCGACGTCGTCCAGGTCGAGTGAGAAGAAGTCGACGACGGGATGGCCGGGCACGTCGATGCCGACGCCGTCGACGATGACGACCGCGCCGATGCGGGCGGAGTCCAGCAGCGCCATCTCGGCGGCGATCCAGCCGCCGAGGGAGTTGCCGATGACGACCACGTCGGTCAGGCCGAGCATCTCCAGGAACGCGACGTAGACGGCGGCGAGCCCGCCCGCGCTCGTCAGCGTCTCGGGCCGGGGGGTGCCCTCGAACCCGGGATGGACCGGGGTGATGACCCGGGCGGGCCGGTCGCCGGCGAGCAGGTCGGCGAACCCGGCGACCGAGGCGGGGCCGGCGCCGCCGTGCAGCAGCAGGTACGGGCGGCCCTGACCACGCTCGGTCGCGGTGAGCCGTACGGGGCCGACGCCGTCGGCGGTGAGGTCGTAGGTGGCGGTGATCATGTCGCTCCTTCGCGGTCGCTGTACC
Organism: Actinoallomurus acaciae; assembly: GCF_042429965.1. Taxonomy (NCBI): domain Bacteria; kingdom Bacillati; phylum Actinomycetota; class Actinomycetes; order Streptosporangiales; family Thermomonosporaceae; genus Actinoallomurus; species Actinoallomurus acaciae. The sequence goes on along the minus strand of NZ_JBHLZP010000441.1, from coordinate 3,683 downwards.
GGGAACCTTATATAAGTAAGCTTAGGTAAGCAACCTTAGATAAGGAGCCTTGAGTAAGCTTCCTGCGTATGACCCGTACCGCGCAGGAAGTGGCTCTGCTCGTCAAGCGGCTGCAGCACCGGCACCACCGGGAGCTGACGGCGGCTCTGGCCCCTCTCGGCATCTCCCTGGTGCAGTGGGACACCCTGCGCCACCTCGACCGTCACCCCGAGGCGTCACTCCACGACCTCGCGCTGCTGACCTTCCAGACCGACCAGTCGTTCGGCTCGCTCGCCACCCGCATGGCCGATCGCGGCCTCATCGAACGCGTCCCCGGCCCGGGCCGGGCCGTACGGCACCGCCTGACCGAACGCGGGAAGGAGCTGCTTCAGGCGGGTATGGAGATCCACGAGAAGGTCGTCACCGGCTCCTTCGCCCCGCTCGCACCGGGCGAGCTGGACCGGCTCGGCGATCTCCTCAGCGGCGTCCTGGACGCCCGGGACGAGCCCGAGGGCGGTGTCTAGTCGTCGGGGGAGTCGTACGTCGGGTCGATGGACTCCGGGGACAGGCCCAGCAGGTCGGCGACCTCCTCGACCACCACGTCGCGCACCAGGCGGGCGCGGTCGCGTTCGTCGTCGCCGCCCCGGGCCTCGACCGGGCGGCGGTAGACCACGATCCGCGGCGGCCGGCCGTCCGCCGCCGGGATCAGGCGGCTCAGCGGGACCGTGTCGGCGTCGAGGGAGCGCGGATCGACCGACGGCACTTCCTCGACCGCGAACTCCACACCGGCGAGCTGCCGGCTCCATCGCTGTTCGAGCCGGTGCGCCTCGTCGCGTACGAGCTCGTCGAACCGCTCGGCGCGCGTGCGTGAGATGGGCACCTCCGCCGGGGCGAGTGGCCCGCGCATGCCACGGCCGCGACGGTCACGACGGCGCGTGCCGGAGCCTCCTGTCACGCGTGATCGCACATCTCGAGCATAGTCCGCCCCGGCCGCCCTACGGCGCCCCGTCGCGCGAGGAGAAGGGGTGCGCCGTTTCATCGGCGGACCGGTCGGCGAGAAGGAGGTTCGCGCGGTGTGCCGGTCGCCCGGCGTTCGGTCCGCTCGTCCTGTGACCGGCGGCGATAAAGATCCGTTATGCGGGTGCCCGCCTGAAATACGGCGACACGAAGGCAGGATAGTGGCGCGGGTATGGGGGGAGGGGATACGTTCCCGTCGTGAGCCCCGTCCGCATCTGCTCCCGCACCGCGTGCAAGCAGTCTGCTGTCTACACGCTCACGTACGTCTACGCCGACTCGACCGCTGTTCTGGGCCCGCTGGCAGCGTACGTCGAGCCCCACTGTTACGACCTGTGCGCCGAGCACGCCGAGCGCCTCACCGCCCCCGTCGGCTGGGAGCTGGTCCGCCTGCCCGCCGAAGAGTCCGAGCCCAGCAGTGACGACCTCGAGGCGCTCGCCAACGCCGTGCGTGAGGCCGCCAAGCCCGCCGCGCCCCGCGAGGAGCCCGTCGGCCAGGGCACCGAGGTCGGCCGGCGCGGCCACCTCCGCGTGCTGCGGTCCGACACGCCCCGCAAACCCTGACTCCCGTCCCCGGTAGGCTCTCCGTACGCGAACCCGGCAAGAGGGCAAGGGGCCAGGAGTGAGTGACCTCACCAAGATCTTCAAGGCGTACGACATCCGGGGCGTCGTCCCGGACGAGCTGAACGAGGAGATCGCGGAGGCCGTCGGCGCCGCGTTCGTACGCGTGACGGGTGCCACGGCGATCGTGACCGCTCGCGACATGCGCGCCTCGTCCGGGCCCCTGTCCGCCGCCTTCGCCCGGGGCGCCACGTCCCAGGGCGCCGACGTGATCGAGGCCGGGCTGGGCTCCACCGACATGCTCTACTACGCGAGCGGAAGCCTGGACATCCCCGGTGCGATGTTCACCGCGAGCCACAACCCCGCGCGCTACAACGGCATCAAGCTGTGCCGCACGGGCGCCAAGCCGGTCGGCCGCGACACGGGCCTGACCGAGATCCGCGAGCTGATCGACGCCGGCGTGCCCGCCCACGACGGCCCGACCGGCGCGATCTCGCGGCGGGACCTGCTGTCCGGCTACGCCGAGCACGTGAAGACCCTGGTGGACCTGTCCGGCATCCGGCGGCTCAAGGTCGTCGTCGACGCGGGCAACGGTATGGGCGGCCACACCGTGCCGGCCGTCTTCGAGGGCCTGCCGATCGACCTGGTGCCGCTCTACTTCGAGCTCGACGGCACCTTCCCCAACCACGAGGCCAACCCGATCGAGCCGGAGAACATCCGTGACCTGCGGGCGGCGGTGCGTGAGCACGGCGCCGACGTCGGGCTGGCCTTCGACGGCGACGCCGACCGCTGCTTCGTGGTCGACGAGCGCGGCGAGCCGGTGACGCCCTCGGCCGTCGCCGCCCTGGTCGCCGTGCGCGAGCTCGGGAAGCACGGTCCGGGCCGGATCGTGCACAACCTGATCACCTCGCGGGTGGTCCCCGAGATCGTCCGCGAGCACGGCGGCGAGCCGGTGCGCACGCGCGTCGGTCACTCCTTCATCAAGCAGACGATGGCCGAGACCGACGCCATGTTCGGCGGCGAGCACTCGGGCCACTACTACTTCCGCGACTTCTGGTTCGCCGACTCCGGCATGCTCGCGGCGATGCACGTCCTGGCCGCGCTCGGCGGGCAGGACCGGCCGCTGTCGGAGCTGCTGCGCGAGTTCACCCGCTACTCCGCCTCCGGCGAGATCAACAGCAAGGTGGACGACCAGGCGGCGACGGCCGCGCAGGTCCGCGCCGCGTTCGAGGGCCGGCCGGGCGTGACCGTCGACGAGCTCGACGGGCTCACGGTGGGCCACGACGACTGGTGGTTCAACCTGCGCCCGTCCAACACCGAGCCCCTGCTGCGGCTCAACGCCGAGGCCGTCGACGAAGAGACGATGGCCGCCGTACGCGACGAGGTCCTCGAGATCGTGCGAAAGGGAAACGAATGAACATCGACTCCTGGCTGCTGGAGATCCTCGCCTGCCCCAACTGCCGGGGAGAGCTGAGGACCGACGACGCGGCGGAGGAGCTCGTCTGCACCGGCACGTGCAAGTACGCCTACCCGGTCCGCGACGACATTCCGGTCCTCCTGGTGGACGAGGCCAGGACGCCTGCATGACGCAGGCCGTATCCGCCCGGGGGGCGACACCACGCGACTCCCTGGGCGCCGGAGGGCCGGCGCGACGATGAGTCCTCCCGAGCCCGACTACGGCCGCCTCGACGATCCGGAGGCACTGGCCGAGGCGGACCCGGGCGAGATGCTGCGTCATGTCGCCTCGGCGGCCGCACAGGTCCGTGAGGCCCGTCTGCTCGCCACCGAGGCCGGGATCGACCGCGTCACCGCGGGCGGGCGGCCGCGTGCCGTCGTGATCGTCGGTATGGGCGCCTCCGGCATCGTCGGCGACCTGCTCGGCACCGTCTGCGGCCTGGGTTGCCCGGTTCCGGTGACGACCGTGCGCGGCCATCGGCTGCCCGGCTGGGTCGGCGTCGCCGACCTCGTCATCGCCGTTTCGCGCTCCGGCTCGACCGAGGAGACCCTGAGCCTGGTGGCCGACGCCGCGCGGCGCGGATGCCGGCTGCTGTGCGTCGGCGCCGGCGGTTCGCCGCTCGCCGACATGGCCGTACAGGCCGGTGGGCTGTTCGTGCCGGCGCCGGCCGCCG
>NZ_JBHLZP010000440.1:0-6686 GCF_042429965.1 Actinoallomurus acaciae | reverse complement strand
GCCTTGCGCGTACCGCGCAGCGCGGCGACGCGGTCCCGCAAGGCGGGCAGGCGCGCGGCGCGGTCGTACCGGCGCATCATCTTCCGCCACGTCCTGGCCACCAGCCGGGGCGTCTCCCCGGCGGCCGGACGGGCGGCGCGGGCGTTCACCGGCGGATCGGCGAGGAAGGCGTCCAGGGCGTCGAGCAGGTCGTAGTACCGCCGGGTCAACAGGACCTCGCGCATCCGGTCGCGGGCACGATGCTCCTCGGCCGCCATCGCGAGCAGCCAGGCCGGTTCCCGGTGGGCGCCGGGCAGCTCGGCGAGGCGGCGGTGGAAGCGCGCGTTCTGCACCTCCAGGTCGCGGACGTCGCCGAGCGCGTCGGCGAGCCACCTCAGCTCCGCGTCCAGCGTCTGGACCCGGACCGGATCGATGAGGCGCCCGTGCGTGCGCAGAATGCTGCGGATGCGCCGGACCGCGACGCGCATCTTGTGGACCGAGTCGTCGTCGCTCTCGGCGAGCCGCACGCGCGGGTCGTACTCGAGCAGTTGCTCGACCTGTTCGCCCAGGTATCTCAGCAGCACGTCGCCGGCGGTACGGGTGGCGGTGGGCCGCCGGACGGGGGTGATGTCGTCCTCCAGCGCCCGCGCCAGCTTGGAGGCGGCCGCCGACTCGCGGGCGCCGGACTCGCGCAGGCGTCCGCCGATGCTCTCCACCACCTCACGGGAGCCCTCGACCGCCTCGACCTCCAGCTCGCGCCAGCGCATCAGCGCGACCTCACGGCCGTCCCGGCTCAGGCGGCGGGCGTGCACGGTGTCGTCCGCGAGCTCCGCGAGGACCGTGCCGTCCTCGGCCAGCAGCCCACGTTCGGTGCGGTGGGTCTCCAGCTCCGCGACCCGGACGAGGAAACGGCCGCGGACGTGCGCGGCGACGAGCTCGGACAGCTCGGCCGGCACCGCGTTGGTCCCGGCGTCGAGCGACGTCCGTACCTCGCGTCTCGTGTCCTCGCCGACCGGCAGCTTCAGGTGCCAGCCCTCGTCGCCTCCGCCCTCCCGGCGCCGCAGCGTGATCCCGCGCGCGGCCAGCCGCAGGTCCTCGGTGTCGAAGTAGGAGGCGCGGAGAATGTGGGTCTCCGGTGGCCCGACCCGCACGCAACCACCGACCTGTCGCAGGTCGGGCAGGGCGAGATCGGCCTCGGCGTCGTACTTGCGCTCCAGCTCGATGTGGCGTGCCACGGTTCCTCCCTCGATCCGGTGTCGGCACATGGGCGGCACTAACGCCCTTACCCGCACGGAGAGCCTCAAAAGTGAACTTTCAGCCGGGTATGGCGCCGTCCCGCAGTCATCGGGCGGTGCCGGGGTTCGGCGGGTCGGCGTTCATCGGCGGCCTGGGGCCTGTCTCGAAGTGCTTGGGTCGTGGGTTTTCCACAGCCCTGCGTGTGGTCTTCCTTTGGCGTGTGGCGTGGCTTGACAATGGAAGTGGGGTCGGCTCCCCCTGGAGGGCGGGGAGCGTCCCGACGGCGGGACTTCGAAACACGATCTAGTCGGGTGGCAGGAGAGGACCGAGGGGTCCGAGATCGAGGTTGAGGTCGCGGGCGTCGAGCCCGAACCGCTCCCGCAGCTCCGTCATCGCCTCCTCCAGCCGCATGAGTGCCAGCCCGAGCTCCTCGACCTTCTCGTCGGGCAGGTCGCCCGCGTCGACGCGGCGCAGGGCCTGGCGTTCCATGAGCTGGCGTACGAGCTCCACCACGGTCAGCACGAGGCGCACCAGGTCGCGCTGCACCTGGTCGGAGTCGGTCTCCATGCGGTGGGGCAGCCGGTGGCCGCGCCCGTCCTCGGCCGCCGCGTGGCGCGGGTGGTACGCGTTCACGGCGCCTCCTTGGCCGGAGGAGAGACCAGGCGTGCGTGTTCGCTGATTCGCCCGCTCACGAATCATCCCAGGTCACGACGCCCTCGATCGGCTCGTCCGAACGCTCGGCCGCCATCGCCCGCTCCATCTCCGGCCGGATCGAGGCGACGATCGCGCGTAGCGAGATCCGTACGAGGTCGACGTCGGCGATCGAGATGGTCACGTCACCGGTGATCACGACGCCGCCGGCGAGGAGCCGGTCCAGCAGGTCGACGAGGGCGACGCGCTGGCCCCGCGCGGGGCCCGGCGTGCGCGTCTCGGGCAGGTCGCTCAGTACTCGGTCCACGCCTCCTCCTCGGCGGCGAACGAGTAGGGCGCCCAGGGGCCGGTGAGTTGGAGCCGCAGCTCCGGGCGCGTTTCGGCGAGCCGTGCGACGGCCGTGCGGAAGTCCTCCGCGCGCTCGTCGTCGACGAGGTACGCGGCGTTGAGGATCATCCAGCCGCGCTCGCCGGACAGTTTCTGATCCTGCGGCCGGTGCAGGCGCCGGGTGGTGGCGATCGTGCACAGCTCGTCGTCGACGCGACCGGCCAGCGTGAGGACCTCGCGGCGCGTCTCCTCCTCATCGTGCCGCTGGGCGCTGCGCCGCCGCAGGTACGCGGTGCCGGGCCGGGCGTCCGCCGGAGCCGGTTCCTCCGTACGGGACGCGGCCTCGGCGAGGTCGGCGTACATCTTGACGCCCCACTCCGTACGGCCGGTGATGCGCGCCAGCGCCTGGGCGAACTCGTCATGCCGTTCCCGCAGCGCGCCGCGCGCCCGGTCCTCGTTCCGGTACACCGTGGCGAGCCCGAGCGGGACGACCACCCCGCGTCCCGCGACGGCGTCGACGACCGCGTGGTGCGCGCGTGCGGTCGCCTCCAGCCAGTCCAGGTGCTCCAGGTTCCGCCGCAGGGCATCCTCGCCGAACTCGGCCAGGCTCACCCGGCTCACCACCGCGGTCAGCCCTTCGGCGTCAAGGGTCTCCACGGGCGCGTCCGCCACGCCGCGGACCCGCGCCACCGCCTCGGCGGGCAGGCCCCGGCAGACGCCGTACACGTAGATCGCGGTCTCATCCACGGTCGTCCTCCTCCGGTGGACGCCGCCGGACCCGGCGAGCGCGAGGCTCCTGCTCCTCCTCGTACTCGTACTCGTCGTAGTCGTTCTCGTCACGGGCCGCGCGGCCCACCGCCCGGCGGTCGCCGCGCCGGAGTTCCGGCTCGGCGCGCTCCTCCTCGTCCGCGCCCTCCAGGGCGGCGAGCCGTTCGCGCAGCCGGCGGTTCTCCGCCGTGACCTCTTCGTGCCGGGCCGTGGACGAGAGGGTGGGGTCGTGCTCCCACCAGTCGATCCCCATCTCCTTGGCCCGGTCGACCGAGGCGATCACCAGCCGTAGCTTGATGGTCAGCAGCTCGATGTCGAGCAGGTTCACCTGGATGTCGCCGGCGATGACGATGCCCTTGTCAAGGACGCGCTCAAGGATGTCGGCGAGGTTCGCCGACTCCGGGCGCCGTGTCGGCGCGGGCTGCCGTCCGTAGCCGTATCCGGTCAGCCCCCGCTCCATCGGATCCGTCACGTCATCTCTCCCCCGCCTGGCACCGGATGTAGCGGTCGACACGCCGGTAGGCCAGCAGCTCGCCCTCCGAATCCAGCTCGGCCTCGTACACGGCGATGACGTCGGTCGTGTCGGGGATCCGGTGCGTCTCGACGACCTCCACGCCGATCGTCCATCCGCCGTCCTCCGCCTGCTTCAGCGAGATGATCCCCTCGGGTTCCTTCCCGGTCATCTCGGCCACGTGGTCGGCGGCCAGCCGCGCGGCGCGGTCCGCGGTCGGCGGAGGTGGGCGCCGGACCCGGCGCCTCGGCTCATCGTTCCGGCGGTCGTCCATTCCCGCCCTCCGGGAAGCCGGAGCGTTGCCGCGACATCATCCGGGCCAGCAGCTCGTTCTCCAGCTCGGCCGCCTCATCCTCCGGCAGCCGGCCGGCCCGTACCTCCGCCTCGATCTCGGCGATCTGCCGGCGGATCACCGCCGGGTCGTACAGCTGATGTTCGGCCTGCTCCAGAATGCGCTCGGCCAGCCAGGCGACGCTCCGCACGGGCGCGAGCGGCAGAGTCAGCAGGCCCGTGAGCAGTCCCATGGCTCAGGCCCCCTCCCCGGGCGGCGGCGGCACGAAGTCGTACGGCGCGAGCGGGCCGACCATGCGCAGCCGGACACGGCCGGACCAGCGTTCCCCGAGCCGGTCCACGGCCTTCTCGAACTCCGGCAGGCTCCGGTCGGTCACCAGGAACGCCACGTCGGCGGCCGTGTCCTCGCCGGCCGGCGGCCGCGGGGCCACGGCGGTGGCGTACGGCTCCAGCTCGTCGACGAGCGCGTCGGTGTCCGCCTGGCGCTTGTCCTCCAGCGCCTTGACGATCAGCTCGCCCAGGCGGATCCGGTCGTAGTAGGCGGCGTCCTCCGGCAGCTCGCGGATCCGTTCCCGGAGCCGCGCCGCGTCCGGGTCCTCGTGGAGGACCTCGCGGAGAACGACGTCCTCGACGTAGACGCCCGAGACGGCGAACTCCCGCGCGCCGCTCAGGTCGTCCAGGACGTCCAGGAACCAGTCCTCGTACGGGCCCAGCATCTCGTCGGCCAGGGCGCCCGTCGTGGTGACCACCGCGCCGAACCGCAACGGCAGCGTCGTCGTCTCGTCCGCGAGGGCCTCGACGACCGCCTCGTGCGCGAGCAGGTCGTCGCGGGTGCCCAGCGCCTGCACCGGGGAGATCTCGCTCACCGCGGCCGCCAGGTCGCCGTGCCGGACCAGGGTCACCTTGCCACCCGCGATCCCGGTCAGGTCCGCGGGCAGCCGCGCGTCCGAGCGGACCACGCCGTAGACGTAGCAGGCCAGGCCCGTGCCGCCGGCGACGCGCTCGGAGGTCTCACTCTTCGGTCGTGTCGTCACCGGTCACGCTCCCTACGCGGGGGCCGGCGGCGATCCTCACGTTCCTCAGCCCGTTCGGCACGCTCCTCCAGGACCTCGCCGACCGTCTCCCGCGCGGCGTCGAGCATGCCCTTGGTCTTGCCCTTGGCCCCGCCCTGAGTGCCCTTCTCGGTCAGCTCGCCGACGAGTCCGGGCAGCCCCGGGCCGCCCTTCTCGTACAGGTCCAGGCGGTTGGTGGCCTCCGCGAAGCGCAGGTAGGTGTCCACGCTCGCCACCACGATGCGCGCGTCGATGGTGATCAGCTCGATGCCCACCAGGGAGACGCGCACGAACGCGTCGATGACGAGACCCTTGTCCAGGATCGTGTCGATCACGTCCACCAGCGCGCTTCCGGACGACCGTTGGACGGGCCCCGATCCTTCGTACGGGGAGACCGTCATGGGGAGTCACCTCCGTTCGGCGTGTTCTCTTCCGGTCACTCGGACTCGTCCTCGCGAGGGCGCGCGGACCCGCGGCGCCTCGGCCTCCGCGCCGGCCGCTCCTCGTCCTCGTGCTCGTCCGCGTGCTCGTCCTCGTGCTCCTCGGCCGGGCGGCGGCGCCGTGGTTGGCGGCGGGGCCGTTCCTCCTCGGCCTCCTCGGCCTCCTGAGGCTCCTGGGTCTCCCGGGCCTCCTCGCCGCCCCGGCGCCTCGGCCTCCGGGGGCGCTCCTCGGGTTCCTCGGGCTCCTCCTCCGGCTCCTCGCCCTCTTCGCGTTCGGCGGCCTCGCCGGGCTCCTCCTCTTCGCGCTCCTCTTCTTCCTCTTCGCGCTCTTCTTCGGGAGCCTCCTCTTCCGGGGCCTCCCGCTCTTCCTCCTCCTCGCGGGCCCGTTCCTCGTCGTCGAGCGCCTCTTCGTGGGACTTGACGACCTCGCCCTCACGGATCTCTCCGCGCCAGCCCTCGATCTCGTCGGTCCTGAGCAGCGCGTGGACCATCGCGTGCCGGCGGAAGTGCTTGAACTCCAGGCGCGCGCGCCGGCCCTGGGACCGCCAGATGTTCCCGGTGTGTTCGAACAGGCCCTGCGGGTGGTACTCCATCACCAGACAGATCCGGGTGAGGTTCGGAGCCAGCTCCGAGAAGGACACCGCGCCGTCGACGTAGCCCTTGGCGCCCTTGGACCGCCAGATGATGTGGGAGTCGGGCACCTGCTCCAGCGTCGTCGCCTCCCAGGAGCGGTGGGACCAGAAGACCTGCGCCTTCCAGTTCGACTTCTCATCCTCCGGGCGCTCGACGCTCTCGACCTTCTTCATGAACGAGGGGAAGTCCTCGTACTGGGTCCACTGGTTGTAGGCGACCCGGAGGGGCACGCCGACGTCGATCGTCTCGACGATGCTGGTGAACTTGGCCTTCTTGCCCTTGCCGGCGCCGAAGAGCTTCTTGACCTTCTCCTTCAGCCCGGTCGCGCCCGCGCCGAGCGCCGCGCGTACGGGACTCTTGCCCTCGGTCAGCGCCGTCAGCCCCGAGATCGCGGCCTTGACCCCCGGGCTGGCGCCCTCCGCGTCACCGACCTTCTCGAGCAGCCCGCGGCTGAGATCGTTGACCTTGTCGCTGACCTTGTCCCCCACCGAGGACAGGACTCTCTCGGCGAAGGCCTCCAGCAGGCTCTTGGCCTCCTTGGCGAGCCTCTGCGTGGGCAGGTTTTCGGCCAGGTCGGCGCTCTCCCGGCCGAGCCGGTCACCCTCGGTCATCGCTGCTCCCTCCCCTGGGCGTTCGCTCAAGGTCGCGAGATGGACCCCGGCGGACGCCCCGGCTCACGGGTACGGCGGCCCCGGACGGCCGTCAGCGAGGTGACCGCCCCCTTCTCGGGCGGTCGTCCTCACGCCTCGGCGCCCGGCGGCGCGGCTCGGGCCGCGACGAACGGGCCGGCGGGCGGCG
>NZ_JBHLZP010000439.1:0-6697 GCF_042429965.1 Actinoallomurus acaciae | reverse complement strand
GGCCCGCGCCTCCGCGCCGCCGCGCTCGATGAGTTCGCGCGTCACCGGCCAGCCGAGGCCCATCCCGCGCTGCGCGGTGTCCATGGCCTCCGCGACGCCGAGCCCGTACGACCACAGGCGGCGGCGGAAACCCAGGGTCGTCTCCCAGTCGACGGCCTCCGGGTCGGCCATCGGATCGACGACCACGTGCGCGGCGGCGTACGCGACGCGCGACGTGGCCGGGGCCGCCGGCGGCGGGTACGCGCACGGCTCGCCGAGCGTGTACGGGACGAGTGAGCCGTCCGCCCGAGGCAGGCCGATCCTCACTTCCCGAGCTCCGGGACCTCGATGCGGCGGCCCTCCTTCCACGAGCGCAGGCCCAGCTCGGCGAGCTGGACGCCCCGGGCGCCCGCGTAGAAGTCCCACGGGAACTCACCGTCGTCGGCGACGTGCCGCAGGAACAGCTCCCACTGCGTCTTGAACCCGTTGTCGAACACGGCGTTGTCCGGCACCTCCTGCCACTGGGCGCGGAAGTCCTCGGTGGCGGGCAGGTCCGGGTTCCACACCGGCTTGGGCGTCATCGACCGGTGCTGTACCCGGCAGCGGCGCAGACCCGCGACCGCGCTGCCCTCGGTGCCATCCACCTGGAACTCGACGAGCTCGTCGCGGAACACCCGCGTCGCCCAGGAGGAGTTGATCTGCGCGACCACACCGCCTTCGAGCTGGAAGATCCCGTACGCGGCGTCGTCCGCGGTCGCGGCGTAGGGCCTGCCGTCCTCGTCGACCCGTTCGGGGATGTGGATCGCGCCGAGGGCCTGCACCGAACGGACCGGCGCGACGACGTTGTCGAGCACGTACCGCCAGTGGCAGAACATGTCGGCGATGATCCCGCCACCGTCCTCCACCCGGTAGTTCCAGCTCGGGCGCTGCGCCTCCTGCCAGCCGCCCTCGAACACCCAGTAGCCGAACTCCCCGCGTACGGACAGGACGCGCCCGAAGAAGCCGCCGTCGACCAGCCGCTTGAGCTTGAGCAGACCCGGCAGGAAGAGCTTGTCCTGCACGACGCCGTGCCGGACGCCGGCGTCGTCGGCGAGCCGGGCGAGTCCGAGCGCCTCCTCCACGTCCTCGGCGAGCGGCTTCTCGGTGTAGACGTGCTTGCCCGCGGCGATCGCCGCCCGGATCGCCGGTGCCCGGGCGCCGGTGATCTGGGTGTCGAAGTACACCTCGACGTCGGGCCGGGCGAGCGCCTCGTCCAGGTCGGTGGACCACTCGGTGAGCCCGTGCCGCTCGGCGATGGCGCGCAGCTTGGCCTCGCTCCGGCCGGTCAGGATCGGCTCCGGCCACAGCACGGTGCCGTCGGCGGTCGTCAGCCCACCCTGGCCGCGGATCGCCAGAATCGAGCGGACGAGGTGCTGGCGGTACCCCATCCGGCCGGTCACGCCGTTCAGGACGATCCCGATGGACCTGCGTGCCATCCCTGTGTTCCTCTCTACGGGTTGTCAGTCGACCGGGGACGCCGCACCGAGAAGCTCGCGGATCCGGCCGGTGGCGCGGGCGAACTCCGGGTGCGCCATGGTCGCGGCGTAGTCGCGTTCGTCGGGGAGGTCGACCTCGATGATCTCGGCGATGGTGCCGGGCCGGTCGGTCATCACGACGATCCGGCCGGCCAGGTAGGCCGCCTCCGCGATCGAGTGCGTGACCAGCAGGACGGTCGTACGCGTCTCCCGCCAGATCCGGTTCAGCTCGATGTTCAGCTGCTCGCGGGTGAGCGCGTCCAGCGCGCCGAACGGCTCGTCCATCAGCAGGACCGGCGGCTCGTGCAGCAGCGCCCGGCAGAGCGCGACGCGCTGCTGCATGCCGCCGGACAGCTCGTGCGGGTAGGCGTCCTCGAACCCGGTGAGCCCGGTCATCGCGATGAGCTCCGCCGTACGCTCGCGGGCCCGGTCGGCGGGCATGTGGCGCATCTCGGCCTGGAGCAGGATGTTGCGCCGGGCGCTGCGCCACTCCAGCAGCGCGGCCCGCTGGAAGACGTACCCGATGTCATGGCGCGGACCGGTCACCGGCTCGTCCTGGAGCCGTACGCTCCCCGCGGACGGCTTGAGCAGGCCCGCGACCAGTTTGAGCAGCGTCGACTTGCCGCAGCCCGACGGGCCGGCGATGGCCACGAACTCGCCCTCGGCGACCTCGAGCGACACCTCCCGCAGCGCCGTGACGTCCTTCTTCTTCGTACGGAACCGTACGGCCACGTCCTCCAGCCGGACGCTGCCGCCGCGGCTCGCTCTCTCTTCGGTCACTGGTCCTCGTTCCCGTGTGCTTCCGGGCCGGGTCATCGTCGTCGCCCTTCCGGTCGGTCAGCCCTGCGGGCCGGCTGAGGAGTCCCAGTACGCCGATGGCGGCTGCGCCTTGGAGATCAGGCCGCTCTGCGTGAAGACGCTGATGGTCTGCCGCCAGCCGGCGTCGGTGTTGAACCCCGGAGCCCGGTCCCTGGTGGCGTCGGTGTGCAGGAGGCTCAGCGTCGTCTTGAACTGGTCGGTCAGGACCGTCGGCGGCGGCAGCTGCTGGGACGCGCCCCGCATGGCGGCGACGGCGTTCGCCGGGTCCTTCTCGGCCGCCGCCCACGCTTCGCTGGTGGCCGCGGACATGCGCTTGACCAGCTCCGCGTCGCTCTTGAGCCGGCGGTCGCCGACGAGCAGGCCGTTGGAGTAGTAGTTCAGCCCGAAGTCGGCGAACTTCAGGTACGAGACCTGCTTGCCGGCCTTGGCGGCCATCGTCGGGCCCTGGTCGTTGGCATAGCCGATCAGGCCGTCGGTCCGGCCGGAGATGACCGCGGCCATCTTGCCCGCCGGGTCGGTGTTCTGCAGCCGGACGTCCGACTCGCTCAGGCCGTTCTTCTTGAGGAACGCCGGGAACGTCCGCGACGGCGCGTCACCCGCGGTGGCCGCGATGCGCCTGCCCTTCAGGTCGGCCGGTGACCTGAACGCCTTGTCGGAGAAGAACTGCACGGCGGCCGGCGTCGTCTGCAGGTAGACGCCGACGCTCTTGACCGGCAGGCCCTGGGCGACCCCCGCCAGGAGCGCCGGCGTGTCCGCCCAGCCGAAGTCGGTCTGGCCCGCGCCGGTCGCCTGCACGGTCTTCTGCGAGCCCTGCCCCGCCTTGATCTCCAGGTCGATGCCGTGCTTTTCGAAGATGCCCTGTTTCTTGCCGTAGTAGAACGGTGCGTGCTCGCCGTAGGGGTACCAGTTGAGCGTCAGTGTGACCTTGTCCAGCTTTCTGCCCGAGGCGCCGGTGGTCTTGTCACCTCCGCCCCCGCAGGCGGCGGCGATCGCCACGATGGGGACCAGGGTGAGGACGAGGCTGCGCAGTTTCATGGATCGTCTCCGTCGGTAGGTCGGGTTCGCGTCGGCAGGTCGGCGGGACGGGTACGCGTCCGTCAGTAGGTGGTGGTCACGGCGGCGCCGCGACGGCTGGCGTGCCAGGGCAGCAGCAGCTTCTCGGCGAGCTCCACGAGCACGAACAGGACGACGCCGATCAGGGACATGACGAGCAGACCGGCGAAGAGCATGGGGGTGTCGAGGTTGCCGTTGGCCTGCTGGATCACGTACCCGAGGCCCTCGTTGGCCCCGACGAACTCCCCGACGACGGCGCCCGTGACGGCGAGCGTGACGGCGACCTTCAGACCGGAGAACAGGTGCGGCAGCGAGGCGGGGAACCGGATCTTGGCGAACGTCTGCATCGGCCCGGCGCCCATCGTCGCCGACAGCTGGATCATCTCCGGGTCCACCGCCTTCAGGCCGGTGACCATCGAGATGACGACGGGGAAGAAGGCGATGAGCACCGCGACGACGACCTTGGGCGCGAGGCCGAAGCCGAGCCAGACGACGAGCAGCGGAGCGATGGCGACCTTCGGGATGACCTGCGCGAACAGCAGCACCGGGTAGAGCGTCCGCTCGACCGCGGACGAGTACACCATGACGACGGCGGCGAGGACGCCCACGACCGTCGCGATGACGAAGCCCAGCAGCGTCTCGTACGTCGTGACCCAGGTGTGGTGCCCGATGTAGCCGGCCTTGTCGCTCATGACCTGGAAGGTCTTGGCCGGCGACGGCACCAGGTAAGCCTCGATCAGCTTCGCGGCGGTGATCACCCACCAGACGACGAAACAGGCGGCGAGCAGCGCGACGGGCCGCCAGGACCGCGCGGCCGCACCACGGAGCCGCTCGCCGGCCGCCGGCCGGTCGCGCTCGGCGACTCCGGCCACCGGAACCTCGGGTGTGGTGCTCTGACTCACCATGAGAGCTCCTCCGTGCTCGGACCCGCCGCTCGGGCTGTCAGAAAGCGCATTCTGAAAGCGCTTTCTGATACCGTAGGTATGGCGCACGAAGCGGTCAAGAGGCGTTTTCGTGCCACTTCGGCGGCACGCTCACGGCATGCTGGAGCCAGGAGGGCGCACAATGGGGGAACCCCGACCAGAACGGCCGCGCACCCGGGCGAGCACGCCCGAGGCCGGCGGCGACGCCGAGGACGACACGAGCCACGGCGGCGGTGCGCACGTCACGCTCCAGGACGTCGCGAGGCGGGCGGAGGTCTCCCTCGCGACGGCCTCCCGCGTTCTCAACCGCACCACCCAGGTCCGCCCCGACCTGCGCGAACGCGTGCTGGCCGCCGCGTCCGAGCTCGCCTACGCGCCCAACGCGCACGCCCAGGCGCTCGCCCGCGCCTCCAGCCAGTCCATCGGCCTGATCTGCCACGACGTCAGCGACCCGTACTTCGCGGCGATCGCCCGCGGCGTCACCCACGCCGCCGCCGAGCATGGACTGCTGGTCATGCTGGCCAGCACGTTCCGCGATCCGGCGCGCGAGGTGGACTACGTCGCGATGCTCCGCGCCCAGCGCGCCCGGGCGATCCTGCTCATCGGATCCGGGTTCGAGGACCGCGCGTGGGAGCGCTCGATGAACGCCGAACTCGACCCGTATGTACGGGCCGGCGGCCGGGTCGCCGTCCTCAGCCGCCACCGCAGCCTGCGCGTCGACACCGTGCAGCCGGAGAACCGCGAGGGCGCGGCCGCGCTCGCCCGTGCCCTGCTCGCCCTCGGACATCGCGACTTCGCGGCGCTCACCGGCCCGCGTACGCTCACCACCGTCGCCGACCGGCTCGGCGGCTTCCGCGACGCCCTGGCCGAGGCCGGGGTACCGCTGCCCGACGACCAGGTCATCGAGGAGTCGTTCACCCGCGACGGCGGGTACGCCGCCGCGACCGAGCTGATCCGCCGCGGCTCACCGGCGACCTGCGTGTTCGCCCTCACCGACGTCATGGCGATCGGCGCGCTGTCGGCCTTCCGCCACCACGGCGTCGACGTCCCGGGCCAGGTGTCACTGGCCGGCTTCGACGACATCCCGATCGTCCGCGACCTGGTTCCCCCGCTGACCACGGTCACCCTTCCGCTGGAGGAGATGGGTGAGCGCGTCATGAACCTCGCCCTCCGCTCCCGCGCCCGCCGCAGCCGCGTCGAACGCATCACCGGCGAGGTGGCCCTCCGCGCCAGCACCGCCGCCCCGCCGGTCCACGGCTGAGGGGCGGCTCGGGCGGCCTCGCGTCAGGCCGCGTGCTGGTCCGGTGCCCGCAGGGGCGTGGCGCGCTCGCGCTCCTCAGTGACTCACGACCCTCGAGCGTTGGCCCGGCGCCGATGGGCTCGATCTCGGATGGATACCGGTCATGGCGATCGGAAGGCCACCACGGCAAGGGAGGTTCGCCGGGACCTCGCGAAGCGAGGCCCCGGCGAACCGTGGTTCGGTCAGGGACGGGCGCCGAGGCTGTTCACCCAGCCCACCGACTCGTACGTCATGGTCAGGAGGGGCTTCGCGCGGGGGCCCGATTCCTGGGCGAGCAGCTGCCCGGTCTTGGGATCGATGATCAGGCGGATCTCTTCCGCTTCCGACCCGGGGTCACTCATGGTCAGGACGGCGCCCTCGCGGCCGAGCGAGTCCGACTTGGTGCCGAGGTAGGTGATTCCCGGCTGCTTGGCGAGCAGGCGGTACAGAGTGGCCTTGGTACCGGGGGTGAGCGGACCGGCGAGCAGGTCCTGGGCCTGGCCGAAGACGTACTGGGAGAAGTCGCCGCCCATCGGGACGCCATCGTGCGCCTTCGAGACCTGGTTCTCGTGTGCGAACCAGGTCCGCAGCGTCTTCTCGAGCGCGGCGGGGTCGGACGGCAGCTTCTCCAGCGCCGCGACCGTCTTGTCCTGCTGGTTGAGGCTCAATTTGAGGCTGGAGAAGTCATAGTTGCTGACCTTCGGCTTCCCCGAAACATCCAGGTCCCACCGCTGCCGCTCCGCCGGCGTGAGCTTCGTCCACTTGGCCTTCTCGGCCTCGGAGGGGAATGCGATCTTCGGGTCGATTCCGGTGACCGTACGGTCGTGACCGTTGCGGCCCGTCCAGGCCTCCTCGGTGCTGCTCACCGACGCGGTGATCGGCGAGGCCGCGGCGGGCTTCTTGCCCTTGCCGAACTTCTTAGCGAGCCTTTTCGCGACCGCCTGGTCCGGAGAGATGAGTCGCGTCTCGCGTTCCCGGGTGTACCAGTCGGCGCCGGTCGTGGCCGGGGTCTTGGCGACGGTGTCGGCACTGGTGAGCAGGATGGTGCGCGCGTCCAGCGCCTGGCCGGCCCGCGAGGAGGTCAGCCGGGTGCCTCCGGGGCGGCCGGAGCCGTCGGGCGCGACGGACGG
>NZ_JBHLZP010000438.1:0-6777 GCF_042429965.1 Actinoallomurus acaciae | reverse complement strand
AGCAGCCGGTCCTCGCCGGC
Source organism: Actinoallomurus acaciae (assembly GCF_042429965.1). Taxonomy (NCBI): domain Bacteria; kingdom Bacillati; phylum Actinomycetota; class Actinomycetes; order Streptosporangiales; family Thermomonosporaceae; genus Actinoallomurus; species Actinoallomurus acaciae. Next base: position 6,757 of record NZ_JBHLZP010000438.1, on the reverse strand, counting down.
CGCGGCGGCGACCTCGGCGAGCCGGGGGCCGAGGATGAACCGGCCCTGGGTGTCGCGGTGGACCAGCCGGTGGTGCTCCAGCGCGACGGCGAGGCGGTGGGCGGTCGGGCGGGCCAGGCCGGTCGTCTGCACGAGCTGGGCCAGCGAGGCGGGGCCGGCCTCCAGGGCGTTCAAGACGAGTACCGCTTTGTCAAGTACGCCGACTCCGCTAGAGTTGTCCATGCCTCGATACTGCCGTCTCGCAATCTGAGATGCAAGTCGTGAGCAAAGGAGCTCCAGGACCAAGAAGAGGTGGAGTGATGGGCCGGACACTGGCGGACAAGGTTTATGACGCGCACGTGGTGCGCAGCACGGAGGGCGAGCCGGACGTCCTCTACATCGATCTTCACCTCGTCCACGAGGTGACGAGTCCGCAGGCCTTCGACGGCCTGCGCATGGCGAGCCGCAAGATCCGCCGGCCGGACCTGACGATCGCCACCGAGGATCACAACGTCCCGACGACCGACATCCTGGCTCCGATCGCCGACCCGGTCTCCCGGACGCAGGTGGAGACCCTGCGCAAGAACTGCGCCGAGTTCGGCGTACGCCTGCACCCGATGGGCGACGAGGGCCAGGGCATCGTGCACGTGATCGGCCCGCAGCTCGGGCTGACCCAGCCCGGCATGACGGTCGTCTGCGGCGACTCGCACACCTCGACGCACGGCGCGTTCGGCGCGCTGGCGTTCGGCATCGGCACCAGCGAGGTCGAGCACGTCCTGGCGACGCAGACGCTGTCGCAGAACAGGCCCAAGATGATGGCGGTCACCGTGAACGGTGAGCTGCCCACCGGCGTGACCGCCAAGGACCTGATCCTGGCGATCATCGCCCGCATCGGCACCGGCGGCGGCCAGGGCCACATCATCGAGTACCGCGGCGAGGCGATCCGCGCGCTCTCGATGGAGGGCCGCATGACGGTCTGCAACATGTCCATCGAGGCGGGCGCCCGCGCCGGCATGATCGCGCCGGACGAGACGACCTTCGCCTACCTCGAGGGCCGCCAGCACGCCCCGCAGGGCGCCGACTGGGAGGCCGCCAAGGAGTACTGGCGGTCGCTGCGCACCGACGACGACGCCGTCTTCGACCGTGAGGTCGTCATCGACGCCGCCGAGCTCACCCCGTTCGTCACCTGGGGCACCAACCCGGGCCAGGGCGCGCCGCTGTCCGGGAGCGTGCCGGACCCGTCCTCGTTCGAGGACCCGACCCGGCGCAGCGCCGCCGAGCGGTCCCTGGAGTACATGGGCCTCGACGCCGGCACCCCGCTGCGCGACATCGCCGTCGACACCGTGTTCGTCGGCTCCTGCACCAACGGCCGCATCGAGGACCTGCGCGCCGCCGCCGAGATCATCAAGGGCCGCAAGGTCGCCGACGGCGTCCGCATGCTGGTCGTCCCGGGTTCGATGAGGGTCAAGGCGCAGGCCCAGGAAGAGGGTCTCGACGCCGTGTTCACCGAGGCCGGCGCCGAGTGGCGCGAGGCGGGCTGCTCGATGTGCCTCGGCATGAACCCCGACCAGCTCAAGCCGGGGGAGCGCAGCGCCTCGACCTCCAACCGCAACTTCGAGGGCCGGCAGGGCAAGGGCGGACGCACCCACCTGGTCTCGCCCGCCGTCGCCGCCGCCACCGCCGTCACCGGCCGCCTGGCCGCTCCCGCAGACCTGTAACGAGGGGACCCAGCAGACATGGAAGCCTTCACCGTTCACACCGGGCGCGCCGTGCCGCTGCGGCGCAGCAACGTCGACACCGACCAGATCATCCCGGCCGTCTGGCTCAAGCAGGTCAGCCGTACCGGCTTTGACAAGGGCCTGTTCTCCGCCTGGCGGGAGAACCCGGAGTTCGTGCTGAACCGTCCGGAGTACGCCGGGGCGTCGATCCTGGTCGCCGGGCCGGACTTCGGCACCGGATCCTCGCGCGAGCACGCCGTCTGGGCCCTGCAGCAGTACGGCTTCCGCGCCGTCATCTCGGCCCGCTTCGGCGACATCTTCCGCAACAACGCCACCAAGATGGGCCTGCTGCCGATCGAGCTGCCCGAGGACTACGTCGAGCGCCTGCAGGACAAGATCGAGGCGAACCCGGCCAAGGAGTTCACCATCGACCTGCCCGCCCGCGAGCTGCGCTGCGACGAGGGCGGCGTGCGGTCCTTCGAGATCGACGACTACACCCGCTGGCGTCTGACGGAGGGGCTCGACGACATCGGGCTCACCCTGCGGTACGCCGACGACATCACCGTCTTCGAGAAGAACCGGCAGCCGTGGCTCCCGGTGACCGCCTGAGAGACCGCCCGTCTATGCCGGCGAGGGCGCTCGTCGCCCCCGCCGGCGGCCTCGCCGCGCCGACGCCACCGAAAAAATCGAGTGTGATGATGAACGCATCACGCGGGGGCTGGAACGATCCGGAGCTCGACGCCCTGGCGGACGGCCTCCGGGTCGCGCACGCCCGGGTCGCGAACCTATCGCCGCTGGTCAGGCCCCAGATGACCCGGCATTTGCTGGTGATCACCGACCTCGCAAAACGGGATGCCGCGCTCGCCCTGAGACGCCTCGAATCATTCCTCAGTGATCTCGATGGCGATGAAAACGTTCCCTGAACGGCACTTCGGCCTGCGACACAGCCGAAAACCTCGGCCATGGGTGATTGTGTAGATGCTGCGAGTCCCCTAGTTTCAAGCGAGCAAGGGGGAAGAGGAGTAACCCATGAACAAGCGTGAGCTCGTCGACGCTGTCGCCGAACGAGTTGGCAGTAAGAAGATCGCGGGAGAGGCCGTCGACGCGATTCTGGACACCATCCAGGACACCGTCGCCAAGGGGGAGAAGGTCGCCATCACCGGCTTCGGCTCCTTCGAAAAGGCCGATCGACCTGCCCGAGAGGCCCGCAACCCGGCGACCGGCGCCACCATCAAGGTTCCGGCGACGTCGGTGCCGAAGTTCAAGGCCGGCGCCGATTTCAAGGGCCAGGTTGCCGGTCCCAAGAAGAAGTAAGAACGACACATACGGTCACGGCGCCCGGAGAGACATCCCGTCTCCCGGGCGCCGTCGACGTTCGCGAGGCAGGCCCTAGGGCAGGGGGAACGTCGACAGCGTGATCGCGGTGATCCAGCCGTCCTCGACGGCGATGTTGACCCGCTGACCGAGGCGCAGCAGCCGCAGGCCGCCGGCGTCGAACGCCAGCGCGCCGAAGGACAGCTCGCTTCCGTCGTCCAGCAGCACGCTTCCGCTGCGCGTGTCGCGGTCGAACGCCTTCACCGTCGCCTGCATGACCGTAGAGCCTAGCGGCGGGCGGAGGGCAGGAGGAGGGCGACCGAGGCCGTGCGCGGGCCGACGCCGAGTTCGAGGGCGGCCCGCAGGTCATCGATCGTGTCGACGTCGCGGCGCACGCTAGGGACGTCGTCGAACGCCAGTTCCCGCGCGCCGCCATCGCGGTGGCGGGTCCGTGACTCCAGGCCGAAGGCCGGGGCGAAGATCGCGTCCGGCCGGGCGGTGTAGAGCGTGGTGCCGATGCCCGCCGCGTCCGGGACGAAGGCGTTCGGCACCGCCGCCGCGGCGTCCAGCACCCGCGTCAGCTCGCCGGGCCGCAGCGACGGCAGGTCGGCGCTCAGCGCGCCGACGGCGCGTTCGGGGGCCAGGCGCCGGGCCTCGGCGGCGCCGTGCACCAGCGCCGGGTTCAGGCCGTCGTCGGGTTCGTCGGGCACGATGATGGCGCCGAGCGCGGCCAGCTCCGGTGCCGCGACCGGGTCGTCGGTGACCACGACGACCCCCTCCACCCGTGATGATCGGAGCACGGCCGATACCGTGTCGGTCGCGATCGCCAGCGCGAGTCGCTCGCGGTGCGGCCCGGCGGGTCCGGACAGACGCGACTTCGCCCGTGCCAGCGGCTTGACCGGCACGACGAGCGTCCAGGTGAGACGGTGGGTACGAGGCATCGTGGGTCGACACTATGCGGAACCAACCGCGAGACTTGACCGGACCCCCGCAGTTCGCGGGCACGAACCTAGGAGATGGGCAATGAAATATTCGCCCGTGTGGCGCACGATCGTCGTGGGGATCCTGCGGCCGTTGCTGTTCAACCTGCTCAAACGCGACTGGAAGGGGCAGGAGAACATCCCGCGCACGGGCGGCGTGGTCATCGCGCCCAACCACCTGTCGGAGTCCGACCCGCTGGCGCTGGCCCACTTCGTCTACACCGCGGGCCGCTTCCCGGTGTACCTCGCCAAGGACTCGGTGTTCAAGAGCCGGGTCCTCGGCCACATCCTCCGCCGTACCGGCCAGATCCCGGTCTACCGCGACCGCTCCGACGCGGGTCTGGCGCTCCGCGACGCGGAGAAGGGCCTGCGTGCGGGCGAGTGCGTGATCTTCTACCCCGAGGGCACCTGCACCCGCGACCCGGACCTGTGGCCGATGACCGGCAAGACCGGCGCGGCCCGCGTCGCCCTCACCACCGGCGTCCCGGTGGTCCCGGTCGCGCACTGGGGCGCGCACGAGCTGTGGCGGTACGGCACGAAGAAGATCCGGCTGTTCCCGCGCAAGACGATGCACGTCGTCGCCGGGCCGCCCGTGGACCTGTCGAAGTACGAGGGCAGGCCGCTCGACACCGAGACGCTCACCGCCGCGACCGCCGACATCATGGCCGCCATCGCCGCCCTGCTGGGCGAGCTGCGCGGTGAGACGCCGCCGGAGACGCTCTATGACCACCGCGAGGCGACGCGCGCCGCCCGCGCCGCCGAGCGCACCGCCGACGCGGACGACAAGGACGACAACGGCGACAATGACGGCACGGACGGCACGGACGGCGAGAACGAGGAGGCCAAGGCCTCTTGAAGATCGCCGTACTGGGAGCAGGGTCCTGGGGGACCGTCTTCGCCAAGGTGCTCGCCGACGCGGGCGGCGACGTCACCCTGTGGGGACGCCGTACGGACGTCGTCGACGCGATCAACCAGACCCGGCGCAACCCCGACTATCTCCCGGAGACCACGCTGCCGGAGCGCCTCAGCGCCACCACGGACGTCGCCGAGGCCCTCGACGGCGCGCCGTACATCGTCCTGGCCGTGCCCGCCCAGACCCTGCGCGCCAACCTGCGGGAGTGGCGGCCGCTGATCGGCGGTGACGCCGTGCTGGTCAGCCTGATGAAGGGCATCGAGCTCGGCACGTGCAAGCGGATGAGCGAGGTGGTCCGTGAGGTCGCCGAGGTGCCGGAGGAACGGGTCGCGGTGATCAGCGGGCCCAACCTGGCCCGCGAGATCGCGCTGGAGCAGCCGTCGGCCGCCGTCGTCGCCTGCACCGACGAACCGACCGCGCAGAAGCTCCAGCTCGCCTGCATGACGCCCTACTTCCGCGCGTACACCAACACGGACGTGGTCGGCTGCGAGCTGGGCGGCGCGGTCAAGAACGTCATCGCCCTGGCCGTCGGCATCTCGGTCGGCATGGGCATGGGCGACAACGTCCGTGCCCTGCTGATGACGCGGGGCCTCGCCGAGATCGCCCGGCTCGGCGCGGCGCTCGGCGCCGACCAGCACACCTTCGCCGGGCTGGCGGGCATGGGCGACCTCGTCGCCACCTGCGGCTCGCCGCTGTCGCGCAACCGGACGTTCGGGGAGAACCTCGGCCGCGGCATGAGCCTGGACGAGGTCATCGCCGTCACGAAACAGACCGCCGAGGGCGTCAAGTCCTGCGACGCCGTGCTGGAGCTCGCCCGGCGCCACCACGTCGAGATGCCGCTCACCGAGGGGATCGTGGCCGTCATGCACCGCGGCCTGAGCCCCGTCGAGGCCGGCCGGCTGCTGATGTCGCGCACGCCGAAGCCGGAACGCTACGGAGTCTGAAGAACATGACCGAACGGAGCGAGGGAGTCAAAGGACGCGTCCCGGTGGTCACTCCCTCCGACGAAGGAGGGAACATGACCGAACAGCCGTCCGGTGAGAACACCCGCGCGATCCACCTCCCGCCCACCCCCGTGCCCCGTCAGGAGCCGCTCGGCACGCCGGTGTGGCGCTCGGCCACCTACGCCTTCCCGACGTCGCAGGAGTACGCCGACGTGCTGGGCGAGCGCATGCCGGGCTACACCTACAGCCGGATCGACAACCCGACCTCCGACGGGTTCGCGGCGGCGGTCGCCGCCCTCGAGGGCGCGCGCCTCGGCGGCGTGACGGGCGAGGCGTTCGCGTCGGGCATGGCGGCGATCACCGGCGTGCTCCTGGCGTACACCCACGCGGGCGCGCACGTCGTGGCGCCGGCGGCGGCGTACGGCGGCACGTACGGGCTGATGTCGCAGCTGCTGTCGCGGTTCGGGGTGCTGACCGACTTCGTCGACGTGACCGATCCCGCGCAGGTACGCGCGGCGATCCGGCCCGAGACGCGGCTCATCTGGGCCGAGACCCTGGCGAACCCCACCATGGCCGTGGCCGACCTGCCCGCGCTGGCGGAGGCGGCACACGAGGCGGGGGCGCTGCTGGTCGTCGACTCGACCTTCGCGACACCGGTCGTCTGCCGCCCGCTGGAGCACGGCGCGGACCTCGTCGTCCACTCGGCGACCAAGTACATCGGCGGGCACAGCGACGCCACCGGCGGTGTCGTCGTCGGGCGTCCCGGCGTGGTCGCGCCGGTCCGCGAGGTGCGCCTCCACACCGGAGGAGCGCTGGCGCCGGACGAGGCCTTCCTGCTGCGCCGCGGGCTGGAGACGCTGCCGCTGCGGGTGCGCCGCCAGTGCGACACGGCCGCGCTGCTGGCGGCCG
>NZ_JBHLZP010000437.1:0-6785 GCF_042429965.1 Actinoallomurus acaciae | reverse complement strand
ACGCCCGCGGGCGCGCCGACGCCGAGCTGTCCGAAGCTGCGCCGCCAGTGCACCCATTCGGGGTCCACGGTCAGTGCCGCCGCGTAGGCGGCCACCCCGCCGAGCACCAGCAGCGCCGCGCCGGCGGCGCGCATCGCGCGGCGCCGCAGGAACGCGAAGTGGTGCGGCCGCAGGGTGAGCCCGACGACGAAGAACGGCAGGAACGACAGCACCTGCGCGGCGTTGAGCATGCTCGGCAGCGTGATGAAGCCGGCGAGCATCGAGATCACCAGCGCGGCCGTGACGGGGTAGCGGATCTGCTGCCACAGCGGTGTCGACAGCCGCCACAGCAGCAACGCGGGCATGAACCAGGTCAGGTAGTACGGTTCGAGCGGGTCCCAGCCGACATGGTTGCCCGCGAGCAGGCCGGCCCACAGCGGATACGCCACGCTGAAGATCACGTACGGGACGACGATCGCGGCGACGAGCTTGCGCGTGCGGTCGCGCCCGGCGGTGAACCCGCGGGAGAAGTACCCGCACATGACGATGAAGACCGGCAGGTGGAACGCGTAGACGAACGTCTGGGCGGCTTCGAGTGCCCGGCCGCCGACGTTCGAGGCCCGCAGCGGCTCCCAGGCGTGGCCGATCACCACGAGCACGACCGCGAGGAACTTGGCGTTGTCGAAGTAGGGATCACGGCCGGCCGCACGCGACGGTGCGGGCGGTGCGGTGCCGGCCGGAGCGACGGTGGTCAAAACGGAGAACCCTGGGCTCGACAGCGGATGACCGGTTCAGTCAACACGAAGATCCTGAACAACACCTCAACGCGGCCGGGCGGGCGGGCGAACCGCGGCCTGTTCACGGTGGATCGCCGTCCGGTCTCAGGCCCGACTCGCGCAGGGTCAGGTTGAGGCGTCCGCGCAGCCCCAGATGGTGCGGCGCCGTGCCGGGCAGGGTCTTGGGCACGCCGTGGTAGGCCAGCCGGGACTCCCCGCCGAACACGAACAGGTCGCCGGACTCCAGTTCGACGTCGTTCCAGGGCCGGCCCCGGTCGCGGGTGTTGCCGAAGCGGAACACGCACGTGTCGCCGAGGCTGAGCGAGACGACGGGCGCGAGGCTGCTCTCGTCCTTGTCCTGGTGCTGGCCCATGCGGGCCTCGGCGTCGTAGAAGTTGACGAGCGCGATGTCGGGCCGGTAGCCGTCGTCGTGACCGTACGCGGCGGCGACGGCGCGCCGGCCGAGGTCGGCGAGCCAGGCGGGGAACGGCTTGACCGGGGCGCCGTCGTCGGTCGTGCGCCGGTAGCGGTAGGGGGCCCAGTGCCAGCCGAGGCACACGGTCTGCACCGACATCACACCGCCGCCCGGCAGCCGCGTGTGCCGCATCCCCGCCGGGGAGCGGGCCCAGTCGCGGCAGGCGTCGAGCAGTCGCCGCTGCTCGTCCTCGGCCAGCCAGCCCGGAACGTGCACCGCCCCGGGCGCCACCTCCGCCCGCGGCCGCGGAATCAGCGCCGTCACGCCCCTGACCTCCTCCTATGTCGGCTTCCGCACGCCACGGTACGTGATGGCCCACCGATGCGCGGACGACACGCGCTCCCAGGGATCCGGACGCAGGAACAGGCGGACCCGGGTCGCCCGCCCAAGGGCGCCCGGGTCGCGTGTGTGCCGCCGCGCGTCAGTCTCCGGTGTTGGTCGCCCAGACCGGTCGCCGGTTGCCGTTGTAGATGACGACGTTGCCGTCATCCTGTACGGCGAGGTAGGCGCCTCGGTGCCAGGTGCTCGACGCCCAGACCGGCCTGCCACCGCCGGCGTAGACGACGAGGTTGCCGTCCTCCTGGAAGACCGCCGAGACACCGTGGCTCCACGCGTTCGGGGCCTGCCATACCGGCCTGCCGTCCTTGTAGAGCACGAAGTTGCCGTCCTCTTGCAGGCGCAGGATGGCCCGGCCGTTCCCCGAGGTCAACGCCTGGTTACGGTGCAGCGTGACCGGAGGCGAGAAGACCGCGTCAGCCCGCTGGTGGGCGCTGGGCCGACCGGTGACCGCCTGCGCGGCGCCGCCCGCGAAGGCCAACCCGGCCGCCATGGCCGTGACGCAGAGTGAGCTGCGGAGTCTGGACATTGATATTGCTCCTTTTGGTCCGGTCTTCCCGGGACTTGACCCCGATGGTGACCTTGTGAATAGAAGCAAATACACAGAGTGATGTCCACGACCCCGGGAACCCCGCCGTCGATACCACTGGAACGCCGAGTGCTTGTGCGTGGCGGTCGCCGGTCACCCCACGCTCCTGCGCGGCACCGGGAGGGTCGCCGGCGAGCGCGCCAGGCGGTGGCCGCTCGACGCCGTACGGCGTCGCGAATCGCCACAGTCCGCCCCAAGGCGTGCTGGTGGGGCGTGGCGACACGGCGGTGGTGGAATACGCGGCGCGGGAAAGGGGTTACGCTGGTGGTGCCGGTGTGGCATGTGTCCCCGGGCCGCACCTATCGCCTTCGCGGAATACCGTTCGGCCTCCGGCCGGAGCAGGAGCCGCGTTGTGCCTTCGCCGCGAGGCGACCACCACACCGGCCCAGACGTGCCGTCCCCCGCCGGACCGAGGTCCGGCGGGGGCGGTTCACGTTCGTCAGGCGGGCAGTGTCATGAACGCCGCTCCGACCAATGTGCCGATCACGAGCACCGCGATCACGATCGCCGCGATGGCGCGAATGCGCCGGCGCCTGCGCAGGCGCCCGAAGTTCGCCAGACGGCCCGCCAGCGCCGGGTCTTCCTGGCCGAGTTGAGATGCGATCTCTGTGAGGATCCGCTCCTCCTCCATCGAGAGCGCCATGCCGCACCTCCAGGGGGTCTTACATTTCCTCGAATCATCCCCTCTTTACCTCCCGGGGGAAACCTTGAGGAAGGACTCTGATTACCGCTCGTTCGCCTTTGGCGCGAACCGGCCGCGTCCCCCCTTGGCGGCGCTTCACCCCTTGACGGCACCCGACATGGCGAAGGCGTTCCCGAGTACCCGCTGGACCAGCGTGTAGAGCACGACGACGGGCAGGGAGTACAGGATCGAGAACGCGGCGAGCAGGCCGTAGGAGGCCGTGCCGTGCAGGCCGAAGTACTGGTAGATGGCCACCGAGGCGGGCTGTTTGGCGGGGTCGACGAGCAGGATGAACGGCACGAAGAAGTTGCCCCACGTCAGCGCGAAGGTGAAGGTGAACACCACGGTGGTGCCCGGCAGCATGAGGGGCAGCACGATCCGCAACAGCGCGCGGAGGCCCGAGGCGCCGTCGACCCATGCCGCCTCCTCCAGCGCGATCGGCACCTCGTCCATGAAGTTCTTCATCATCCAGATCGCCATCGGCAGCCCGGTCGCGGTGAGGAACAAGGTGGTGGCCGGGATGGAGTCGAGCAGTTCGAGCTGGACGAACAGCCCGTACACCGGCACGAGGATCGCGGTGATGGGCAGGCCGGTGGCGAACAGCAGGCCGAGCAGGATCGGCCGGCCGAACCGCCGGCTGTAGCGCGAGAGCGGGTAGGCGGCCGGTGCGGCGAGCACGAGGGTGAGCACGGCCGCGCCGAGTGACAGCACCAGGCTGTTGGCGAGCGCGTGCAGGTTGTCGCCGGTGAGGACGTCGGCGAAGTTGCGCAGCGTCAGCTGGTGCGGGATGTCGGCCTTCAGCGACGCCTGGTCCGAGACCGAGGCCAGGAACAGCCACCCGAACGGCAGCAGGAACGCGATCGCCACCAGCGCCAGCACCAGGTACGCCACCGCTGCGGCGGCCCCGCGGCGCGGGCCGGTCGTGGACAGGCGCGGGCGCGGAGGCCGCGAGGTCGCGCTCACGGCCGTGGTCATACTTCCTCCCGCATCATCCGCAGGTAGACGACCGAGAACACGCCGCCGACGGCGAGCAGCACGATCGCCAGCGCGGCGCCGTAGCCGAGCTGGTAGAACTTGAACGCGCTCTGGTACATGTAGATCGGCAGGGTCTGGGTCTTGGTGCCGGGCCCGCCGCCGGTCATCACGAAGATCAGTGTGAACACCGCCAGCGTCTGCAGTGTGATCGTCATCAGGTTGGTCATGACCGCGCGGCGCATCAGCGGCAGGGTGATGTGCCGCAGCCGCCGGTACGCCGAGGCGCCGTCCACGGCGGCGGCCTCCAGCAGGTCCTCGGGCACGTTCGACAGCGCGGCGGAGTAGACGAGCATGGAGAAGGCGGTGCCGCGCCAGACGTTGGCGATGATCACCGACAGCAGCGGCATGGCGTACAGCCAGCTCTTCCCGTGCAGGCCCACCGCGTGCAGGATCGCGTTGAACGTGCCGTCGTCGGCCAGGAACGCGTACCAGACGAACCCGGCGACCAGCTCGGGCATCACCCACGCGCCGACCACGATCGCGCCGACGACGGCGCGGACGATCCGGTGGCGCGCCTTCATCAGCAGGGCCAGCGCCATGCCGCCGACGTTCTGCCCGATGACCGCCGAGCCGACCACGAACACGACGGTCAGCCACAGCGACTGGCGGAACGCCGAGTCCGCGAACATCCGCCGGTAGTTGCGCACGCCGACCAGGTGCGGGGTGCTGGCGGTGGCGCCGGTGAGGGCGACGTCGGTGAAGGAGGCGTAGACGCACCACAGGATCGGGCCGAGGAAGAACAGGGCGATGAGCGCGAACGCGGGAACCAACGGCAGGACCCGGCCGGCGGCCCGCCGCCCGCGCCCGGCGGGCGAGCGGCGGGCGGCGGGCCGGGTGGAGTCGGGCAGGTCCACCGCGACCATCAGGGGGTCCCTTCGACCTTGTCCGGCCCGGCGAGCTGTTTGATCTGGCCGGCCAGGTCGTTGACGGCCTTGTCGGGGGCGGACTGGCCGGTGATGACGGCCTCGGTGGCGGCCTGGAGCTGGTTGGAGATCTGGGGGTAGACGCTGTAGGCGGGACGGTACTGGGTGTACTGAACCAGGCTGGTCCAGAACTTCTGGGTCGGGTTGCCCTGGAGGTACTGCGGGTCGCTGGTCACGTCGTTGCGGACCGAGACCTGGGTCCCCTTGATGTAGAAGAACAGTGAGTTCTCCTTGTTCATGGCGAGCTGGACCAGCTTCCACGCCGCGTCGGGGTTCTTGGTGTTCGCGCCGACCGACAGCAGCCAGCCGCCGGAGAGGCTGACCTTGCCGGGTGCCTGGCCGTTCTGGGTGGGCATGGCGGCGGTGCCGAGCGTCTTGGACCAGTCGGGCCAGGCGGAGGCGCCGCCGGGGATCCAGCCCTGGGGCAGCCAGGAGCCGTCCAGGTCGATGGCCAGCTTGCCCTGGGACAGCTCCTGGCCGTTGACGTTGTCGCTCCAGTGCGGGTCCAGGGCCTGCTGCTGGGTCGGGCCGAGCTTCTCGGAGTAGATGGTCTTGAGGAAGTTCATCGAGTCGTTCATGCCGCGGCTCGGCGCGACCCACTTCTTGGTCTGGTCGTCGTACAGCTTGTCGGCGGTGCCGTACAGCAACATCTCAAAGCCCTGCATGGAGGCGGCCTCACCGACGCCCTTGCCGGCGTAGACGTTGAGCGGGATGACGCCGGGGACCTTGGACTTGATCTGGCGTGCCGCGGTGAGGATGTCGTTCCAGTTCTTGGGCTGCCAGTCGGCGGGCAGACCGGCCTTGGCGAAGATCTTCTTGTTGAACCAGAGGCCGCGGGTGTCGGTGCCCATCGGGATGCCGTACGTGTGGCCGTCGCCGGCCTTGCCGGCGGCCTTGGCCGCGCTGACGAACTGGCTCCAGTCCGGCCAGGAGGCGAGCCGGTCGTCGAGCGGCATGAGGAACCGGGCCTGGGCGTCGGAGTTGACGAAGAAGGTGTCCTCGTAGGCGACGTCCGGCGCGGTGGACTTGGAGCGCCGCATGAGGCCGAGCTTGGTGTAGTAGGAGTTCTCGTCGGCCTCGATCGGGATCAGCTTGAGCTTGATCCCGGGATTCTGCTGCTCGAACACCGGCTTGATCTTCTTGAACAGTTCGTCGGCGCCGATGAAGTTGCCGAACTTCTGGTACGCGACCTTGATCGTCTTGCCGTCCGAGGATCCGCTGTCGCCGCATGCGCTCAATCCCGCCGCGGCCGTCACCAGCGTCATCACGAGAGCCCATTGCCGCCGCATGTGCAGCACCTCCGCGAATTGCCATTGTGTTGTGGCAAATCTGAAAGGACGAGGCGAACGGCGTCAAGAGCTGACGGAAGAGGTGACAGATACCTTACGAGCTGGTTACATCGGCGTCGCGCCTGGTTACGGATGCGTGTCCTCCGGGCGTCCGGCCCGCACACGCCGGGCGCGAACCGCTGGAACAGGCCCGTCGCCGGTTCGCCGAACTGGACCCCGGCAGGGGCCGTGACGCCGACGCGGGTCAGCCGCGGACGAGCGGGCGGCCGGTGATGGCGCTGATCCGGTCGGCGGTGAGGCTGACGGCGGCGGCCGGGCTCCAGCGTCGGGTGAGGACACCTTCGAGCATGGCCTGCAGCTGCGCCGACACCAGCGCGTACGTCGGCGCGGACGGCCGTACGACGGCGTGTTCGAGCAGCGCGGCCGTCTCGGCGTGGAACGGCGAGACCGGGGCCAGGGCGTCCAGGACGCTGCGGCGGGGCGGGAGCTGACCGGTCTCGGCGCACACCTGCGCCAGCCACTTGGGCGCGGTCGCGGCGCGCAGCAGGCGCATCGCCAGCTCTGGATGGCGGGCCTGGCGAGGGATGCAGTAGACCATGCCGCCGCACAGGATCCCCGGCGGGCCGTGCGGCCCGGCCGGCAGGGGCGCGAACCCGAACCGCCCGGCGACCTCGGCCAGCGGCGTCCCGGTCTCGGCGGCC
>NZ_JBHLZP010000436.1:0-8331 GCF_042429965.1 Actinoallomurus acaciae | reverse complement strand
ACATCAACATAGATAAGAGGGGAAGAGGAGACAGAACCCCGCAGGATTTTTCCTGTGGTGTGTTCGTCTCCTCTTCTTCTTTTTCCATGAGAGGGGTCGCAGACAGCGGCCCCTTTTTTGTTTTTCAGGGAGAAGCTGCTTAGTCTAAATCGGGGCATCACACGACAAGTCCATGCGTACCCCGCGAGGCCGGCGCCGGCCAAGGGATCTCCTGGAGGCTCACGCGGCCTTTGCCGGATTTGCCGGGACGTCACCGATCTCGACGCGAGCGGCCAGGCGGAACGGGACGACCAACCGCACGGAGGACATGAGGCCGTTGTGGCCCCGGATGCGAACAGGAAGGCCCAAGACACCGCCGTGACCGACGGTGCCTGCTACCGTTTGACACGGTGACTTTGAGGGGCGGCAAGAGCCGTCTCATCGGCGATTCCCCACGAGAACAAGAGGTGCGCGGTGTCCGACGCGTCCGAAGAGGGCCGGGGCGAGCGTCTCATCGCGGTTCGCGACAGCAAGGACCCCGACGGTCCCAAGCTGTTCTTCAGCGTGAACGCCTGGAAAGACTTCCTCGACCGCATCAAGGCCGGCAAACACGAGCTGCCGGAGGACATGCGCGCCCTACTCGACGAACGCTTCGTCGTCTGACCGCCCCTCCCACGGCCCGCCAAGCCCCCGCGGCTCAACACGGACCCACCGCGGAATCACCTCGAACCCCGGTAGGTTCTCGCGTTGATCGCGCGGTCGCCCACGATCGCACCAGCCTGCCGCGTATGGGCTCGGTGCCCCAGGGGTTCGCCGCATCGCTACCGGCCGCAGACCCCCTGCGGGGGCAGGGTACGACCGCGCGCATTCCCTCCGGGGCGGCGTGGGTAGGGGCGGTGTTGATCGCCGCCGACCCGGCCATGGCCGCCTGGCTGCGGCTGGAGACTGGCAGCGCAGGTCATGCATTCGCCGACCACCGTTGACCACTCCGCAATCAGGACTCTCGCTGGGGGAGGCGACACGTCTCCTGGACGCCGACGAAGAGGTCCGGGGGGCTCGTCCATCGCGAGTGTCGTTGTCGTCAGCGACGGCTTACCGGATCGCGTGGTGGGGCTGGCCGCCTCGCGGGTGGCACCTCGTCGGGCGTCTGGTGTTCTGGAAGGGCGAGGTCGGCGGTGAGGCCGTAATGGTCGCTGGCCTGGACTCCGTTGACCGGGTCGGTGAACAGTCGCTCGCAGGAGTGGATTGGTAGCGTAGGGCCGCCGTGCAGGCCGCAGCGTACGAGTATGTAGTCGATTCGCCGGAACGGCCAGTCTCCGTCGACCATTAGTGGGTTGTCGGGGGTGTACGTGGCGCCTGGCTCGTTCGGGTGGGTTCGTTCCCAGGCGTCGCGGTAGCAGACGCTCATTTCGTTCAGTGACTGGCGGCCGGTCCAGAATCGGATGCTCGCCGCGTCGGGGGCGGCGTCGAGGTCGCCGGCCAGTATCACGTGCAGGTCGCGTCCGTTCAGCATGGCGTCGATCAGTCGGGCGGCGGCGACGGCCTGGAGTTCGCGTTCGTACTCCAGGTCCAGTCGCCAGCTGGGGAAATGGTTGACGAACAGCAGTGGCCCGAACGGGGCCGGGGCCTCGATGAGCGCGGCCATGGTGGTGCAGGCGAACCCGGACGTCCGCGGTGTGACGTTCAGGTCGGCCTCGCGTACCTCGGTGATCGGCCACCGGCTGCCGATCGCGATGGTCTGGCCGTCCGGTTCGCGAGCCGTGCTCCGGGCGACGTGATATTCAGGGCCCAGCAGGTCGGCGGCCTGATCGTATGTCGCGCTCGGCGGAGTTTCGGGATCTGGGTGCGCCGGGGCACGACGTGGTGACGGGTGTCCTCGGCCGGGGTGTCCGCCCTCCGGTGTCGCACCGGGCGGCGGGGAGGTCTCGATCACCTCCTGGAAGGCCGCCAGGTCGGGGGCGAGTTCGCCGATCCCCTTCCTGAGGACTTCTCGCCTTGCCGCCCAGTCTCCGCGTGTGCCCCAGAGGTTCATGGTCATCACCCGCATGCGCGAGTCGGTACCCGGCGTTCATGCGGTCATGCGGGCCGCGACGGCGCCGGACCGACCGGAGGTACCCGCCAGGCTTGAGGTGCGACCGAGGCCCAGGTCGGAGTACCTCCTCCGACCTGGGCCTCGGTGGCTCCCGGGCCGTTCAGGGCTCGGCCGAGAGGCAGACGGTCAGGGCCGGGGGCAGTGGAGGTCGTGGGCCGGGATCTTCCCGTCGACCAGGAAGGCGTCGGCCGTCTTGGTGGCGCACGCCTGTGGGCCTTGCGTGCCGTAGACGCCGTGGCCGCCCGCGTCGACCGTGACGAGGGTCGATCGGGCGCCGAGGGCCTTGTGCATGCCTCGGCCCGAGTCCAGCGTGGCCGCCGGGTCGCGCTCGTTCTGCAGGATCAGGATGTTGCGGCGGCCGTGGTGGCTGATCCTGACGGGGTGCTCGACGGGAGCGGTGTGCCAGAACGCGCAGGGCCACAGGTTCGCCGGGGAGCCGGCCGACAGTGGGTAGGTCTTGCGGTCTTCGGCGACGTTGCGGGCGTATGCGTTGATGTCGCCGGGCCACCGTACGTCGTCACAGGCCACCGCGTAGGCCGCCGCGATCGCGTTGTCTCCGGGGACTCCCGGTGAGGTGGCGGCGCTGGGGCTGACCATGGCGAGGGTCTGCTGGAGGGTGCCGGTCTCCTGGTCGGTGGCGTGGCCGGCGGCGAGGTCGGCGGTGGCCCGCCATACCTGGGCCAGCGGCGGGAGCGTCGCGTCCTGGAAGAGCAGGAGGGTGGTCACGTAGCGGAACATGTCGCCGTTCATCGCGGTCGACGTGCCCGGCACGCTCGCGGGCCGCTTATCGAGTTGTGCCGCCAGTTCGCGATAGGTCTTGGTGACGGCTGCGGGCGTGTTCCCGAAATCGACCTGATCGGAGTGGTCGGCGGCATAGCGCGCGGCGTCGGGGAAACGCACCGCGATGCCCTCGCTCTGCTGCTGGAACACCCCGTACCAGATTCGTGCGGGGTCGATGGCGCTGTCGAGCACGATCCGGTCGGTGCGGTGCGGGAACAAGGAGGAATAGGCCGCGCCTAGGTAGGTGCCGTACGAGGTGCCCCAATACGAGACCCGCTTCTCGCCGAGCGCCTTGCGGATTCGGTCCATGTCGCGCGCGGTGTTCGCGGTGGTGATGAACGGCAGTACGCCGCCCGATTCAGCGGCGCAGCGGGCCGCGGCCGAACGCGCGAAACTGACATTTTTCGCTATCGAGCCGTCCGGTGCGGGATAGGGGTAGGGAGGTGTGCTTTCGGCGGCGGTGAAACCGCAGGTCACCGGGCTGCTGTGGCCCACGCCCCGCGGGTCGAAACCGATCCTGTCGTAGGCGGCCAGAACCGATTTACTCGCCATGTCACCGAAGGCGCTCGGCAGATTCAGTCCCTCGCCGCCCGGGCCGCCGGGGTTCAACAGCAGGACGCCGCGTCGCTTCGCCGGATCGGCGGCCGGAACACGGGAGACGGCGATCGTGATCTGCCTCCCACCGGGATGCCGGTAGTCCAGCGGAACCTTGAGCGTGCCGCACTTTTGCCGTGGGTCGACCTTGGTCCCGGGCGGCGGCGCTGGACAGGCTTTCCATACGATCGAGGAATTTCCCGTGGCGGATGGATTCGGATCCGCGCCCGCGATGCCCCTGCAGCCGGTGAGCGCGGCGCCGGCCGCGGTGCAGCATAGGGCGATCGCAACGGTCGTCTTGATTTTGCGGAGCATTATTTTCTCCCGTGCGAGAATTGGCGACCCAAGCGCTGTGGTCACGTCGAAAACGCTATTGATTCGACGTCAGGGAGTCGTCACCGCGCGGTGGACATTCGCGGGTGGCTCGCACGGGGGACAACGGGGCCGAGCCGGTGCCCCGCGCTTAGACGATCACGAGCCGAGGCGCGGAGAGACGACCGGGCGTACGCGGCCCCGGCGGCGGTTGACGTACGCGGCCACCACCGTGCCGGCGCCGGCGAGCAGCGACAGCAGGAGCGCGAGTTCGTCCTTGTGCACGTGGACGCGGTCGGCGATCTCCGGCCGCAGCAGGCCGTGCGGGTCGACGAGCATCCGCACCGGCACGCCGGTGGCGTGCGGCTGCCTGGTCTTGATCGGGTAGACCTTGCCGTCCGGGCAGTGCACGTCGAACCGGTCACTCGTGTCGCTGAAGCGCTGTGCCGGGATCTCGCAGGTCACCGTGTGGTCCATGGTCGCCAGCGCGATCGGCGTCGGCGCCATCATGACGGCGGCGCAGATGAGGCCGCCCCCCACCGCGCCGACGATGCCGAAGTAGCCGCCGCCCACGATCGCCACGCCGATCGTGAAGAACCCGGCGGCGACGACGAGGAGCAGCGCCGCGAAGACGACCGAGTGCGGCGGCAGGGTGTACAGCAGGCCGCAGAGCAGGGTGAGCACCAGCGCGGACACGATGAGACGCCCGCCGGTGCCCGCGCCGCCTCCGCGTTGCCGCCGCAGCGGCGTACCCACCACGACGACGAGGCAGATCACCCCGAACGTGCCGAGCAGGACCGACGCTCCGACGGCGTGCGGGGCCAGCGCCTCGATCAGCGCGGTGCTCAGCAACAGCGCGATCCCCAGCGCGAGGAGACCGGCGGGCCACCAGGATCTACGGCCTTGCGTCATGGCGGGCCACTCCTATGCGTCGAGGTCGAGCTGGGCGACCGATTCCTGGAGCCCCTGCCACGCCTCTTCCGTGTCGGCGGAACGGTCGTGGGGAGCGCGGAACCAGTCGATGTAGATGGACACCTCTTCGAGGTCCCAGCGGAGCCGGTAGAGCGCGAGGGCGGAGGCGTCGACCGTACGGCCGGCGGCCTCGGCGTACCGCTCCAGGTCTTCCGGGCTCTCCACGACGGACCACAGGTCGCGTTCGGGCGGCGCGAGGCCGACCGTGTCCCAGTCGACCAGCAGGTGGCCGCCGTCGCGGCTCAGGAGGTTGCCCGGGTGCGGCTCGCCGTGGGTGAGGACGGGGGCGCCGTCGCCTCTTCGCAGGTCCTCGACCAGCCGGTCGAACTCCTCCATCCGACGCCGGATCGCCGGGGCGTGCCCGGCCAGCAGGGACCGGGTGGGTTCGGTGAACGGTCCGGGCACCCAGCGGATCGCGTCGTCGAGAGCGCTCCGCAGGAGGTCGCGCATTGACAGCCCGAGGTCGAGCACCGGTGCCGCCGCCGGAGGCGCCTGACGATGCAACGCGGCGAGCAGCTCCAGTACGGCGCCGCGTTCGGACGCGGTCCAGGGCCGGTCGAAGTCCCCGGAGGCCCCGTCCAGGAATGGGAAGACGCTGACGGCGTACCGGGGCCCGACCCGGCGGACGGTCTCGCCGGCGAGCCGCAACGGCGCCACGACGAAATCCAGGTGCCCCTCGTCCCGCAGGGCCGCGGCGGTGTCCATGGCTCGGCGCAGGCTCCGCAGAGCGGCGTGCGCGTCCTGTTCGCCCTTGAGCGCCAGGTCGGCGACGGTGACGAACCACTTGTCCCCGCGGTCATCGACCGCGATCCAGTGATGGTCACCGAAACCGACCGGGGCGTACTCCAGCGAGGCCGCGCCGACTCCCCACTCACCCAGGGCTCGGAGCAGCCGCTCCTCATCGAGATCTTTCGGTCGCGTCCTCACGCCGCTCACGTTAGGCGGCCGCGGCCGGCCTCGCACCGCGATATCCGGCAGATCGGGCGAGAAGCGGGCGAGAAGCTCCGCCGGGCGGGGTGAGTGCGGCTACCAGACCCAGACGTACGGGCCGGTCGACAATTGGCCCTCGGCGCCGATGCCCAGGCCGGAGACCGAGCTGTTGTACCACTGGCTGCCGAGGGAGAACTGCGAACCGTCCGGACGTATCCCGAACACGTCGACCTGCGCCCATTGGCCGGAGGTGTTGACCGGCTGCATCCAGCACTGCGACGGGGCCACGGCCCTGCTGCTGATGCCCGTGGTGGTCATGTTGCTGCCCGGGATCGGTGCGGGCCGTTGGGTGATGTACGCCGTGTAGTCACCCTGCGCGCAGATCTGCAGGTGGCCGGCCGGGATCGTCGAGGCAGAGGCATGGTTCTGGCCGCTGCTCACGATGAGCATGGCACCGGCGGTCGCCGCCACGGTGCCGGTGACCGCGCCGACACGCCTGAAACTCGGCTTCATCGTGGACCTCCTGTACCGGCGCCGCGTTGCGGCGCCCGTCAGCGGTCACAACCCGGGGACGCCCACTTCGCGGAGACGACTCGGGTGGACCGAATGAACATCGGCCGAGTCAGCCGACTGTCTCCGCATACGGAAGGCGCCTCCGAAGGGTTCACGGGCGGGTCGCCCGGCCCGGGGCGGCGCGCGCCCCGGGCCGGACAACGCCTAGGAACCGACCGTCGACCGCCGCATCCGTACGGCGTGGGCGAGAGGTTCGACCGCGCGGGCCAGCAGGGGGCCGGCGACGGCGAGGATGAGCACGTACGCCGCCGCGAGGGGGCCCAGACGTGAGTTGCCGCCTGCGGTGACGGCCAGGCCGGCGATGACGATGTTGAACTCCCCTCGGGGCACCAGCGCGGTCCCCGCGCGCAGGCGTCCGGTGGTCGCCACCCCGGCACGGCGGGCGGCCAGCCATCCGGTGGCGGATTTGGTGATGATGCCCGCCACCGCGAGCAGCGCGGCGATCCCGAAGACGGGCGGTAGCTCGGTCGGGTCGGTGTGCAGGCCGAAGAACACGAAGAAGACGGCCGCGAACAGGTCGCGCAACGGGGTGATGAGCTGACGCGCGTCGTGCGCGAGTGGCCCGGACACCGCGATGCCGACGAGGAACGCGCCGACCGCCGCCGAGACCTGCAACTGCTCGGCGAGCCCGGCGACCAGCACGGTCAGTCCGAGGACCTTCAGCAGCAGCACCTCCTGGCTGGGGCTGGCCACGAAACGCTCCACGACCGTGCCGTGCCGCAACGCCACCCACAGGATGACGCCCATCGTCGCCGCCGCGATCAGCAGTGTGAGCGTCCCGCCCAGCAGCCCGGCGCCGGCGAGCAGGGCGGTCAGGATCGGCAGGTACGCCGCCATGGCGAGGTCCTCGAAGACCAGGACCGACAGCACCGAGGGCGTCTCCCGGTTGCCCAGCCAGCCCAGGTCGCCGATCACCTTGGCGGTGATGCCCGAGGAGGTGACACACGTGACGCCGGCCAGCGCCACGGCCGCCACCGGACCCCAGCCGAGGAGTACCGCCGCGATCGCGCCGGGTGCCGCGTTGAGCGCGAGGTCGGCCAGCCCGACCGGCGCGGAGGTGCGCAGCGTGGCCACGAGTTCGTCGGGGGTGTACTCCAGGCCGAGGGTGAACAACAGGAGGATCACCCCGACCTCGGCGCCGAGCGAGACGAACTCCTCGCTGGTGGTCAGGGGCAGGATTCCGCCGGACCCGAACGCGAGACCGGCCAATAGGTAGAGGGGGATGGGGGAGATGGAGAACCGTACCGAGACGGCCCCCAGGAGGCCGAGGGCGAGGATGATGGCCCCCAGCTCGATCAGTTGACCCGTCATATGTGTCCGTCGCCTATCCCGTGGCGAGGACGTCGCCCACGGCCGCGGTCCCCTCCGCGGTGCCGACCACGACGACGATGTCTCCGGCCTGGAAGCCGAAGTCCGGGCGTGGGCTGGCGACGACGTTCCCGTCGCGTACGACCGCGACGATGGAGGCGCCGGTACGGGTCCTGACCTGGGTGTCCCCGAGTGGCCGCCCGTCGTACGGGGAGCCGGCGGCGATCGGGATCTGCGCGCTGACCAGACCCTCGACCTGCCGGTGCAGTTCGGTCAGGCGTTCGACGATCCGCGCGGTGCCGAGCAGCTCGGCGAGCGCGTTGGCCTCCTCGACGGTGAGCGGCACCGTCAGCACGCACGTGTCGGGGTCGTCACGGTCGTAGATGAGCAGGTCGCGGCGGCCGTCGCGATGAGAGATCGTGCCGATCCGGCGGCCCTTCGCGGTGGTGAAGACGTGTTGCAGCCCGATTCCGGGCAGAGCGGTGCGTTCGACGTCCACGGCTGTTCCCTGTTTTGGTTCGATGGTTGTTCGGCCTGAGAGCAGGCGCACGGCATCCACGCCGGACCCGTGACGCGGGCCGGGTGGGTGAGGACGAAACGGCTCGGCGAGCCGGTGTCAGGGCCGTCCCACGGGATGGCTCCTCGTGGAACGCGCTAGGTCAGGGCGTACGGCGGCGCGCGGCCGTCGCGGGTGAAACGGCCGAGGGCGGCGGCCGTCGCCCTGGCGCCGGGCGGGTTCGACCAGGCGCACTCGAGAGCACCGGCCCGTACGGCCGCCGGCAGGGCGGCGG
>NZ_JBHLZP010000435.1:0-6825 GCF_042429965.1 Actinoallomurus acaciae | reverse complement strand
TGGCCGCCCATCCCCTGCGCGAACGCCCGTGCGGTCAACTGATGCGCGCGCTCCACGCCGACGTCCGGCAGGCCGAGGCGCTCGCCGTGTACGCCGACACGCGCCGCGCCCTCGCCGAGGAGCTCGGCGCCGACCCGTCACCCGAGCTGAGCGCCGTGCACCTGTCGATCCTGCGGGCCGAGCCCGCCGCGCCGCCGGAGACGCCGGGCGTGCGCCGCACGTTGCCGGCCCAGCTGACCAGCTTCGTCGGACGCGAGGAGGAGTTGCAGCGGATCGGCAAGCTGCTCGCCACCGGACGCCTCGTGACACTGCTCGGCCCGGGCGGGTCCGGCAAGACGCGCCTGGCGATCGAGGCGGCCGCGCAGGAGAACGGCGAGGTGTGCTTCGTCGACCTGGCACCGGTCGCCGACGACGCCACCGGCGCCCGGCACTCGGTCGTGCAGGCGGTCGTCGAGGCCCTCGGGCTGCGCGAGTCCGGCCTGTTCACACCGACGGCCGAGACGCGGCCCGACCCCGCGGACCGCCTCGTCGCCGCCCTGTCCGAACGCCCGATCCTGCTCATCCTCGACAACTGCGAGCACGTCGTCGACAGCGCCGCCCGGCTCGCGAACCGGCTGCTCGGCGCCTGCCCGGAGCTGCGGGTGCTGGCGACGAGCCGCGAGGCGCTCGGCATCACCGGCGAGACGCTGTGGCCGGTGCCGCCGCTCGCCTTTCCGGACACCGCCAACGGCGACGT
Source organism: Actinoallomurus acaciae (assembly GCF_042429965.1). Taxonomy (NCBI): domain Bacteria; kingdom Bacillati; phylum Actinomycetota; class Actinomycetes; order Streptosporangiales; family Thermomonosporaceae; genus Actinoallomurus; species Actinoallomurus acaciae. The sequence goes on along the minus strand of NZ_JBHLZP010000435.1, from coordinate 6,089 downwards.
GCTCGACTACCCGGCCGTACGCCTGCTGGCCGAGCGCGGCGCGGCCGTGCGCCCCGGCTTCACCGTCGACGCCGACCTCGACGCGGCCCTCGCCATCTGCCGCCGCCTCGACGGCATGCCGCTGGCGATCGAACTGGCGGCCGCGCGCCTGCGCACGATGACCGTCACGCAGATCGCCGACCGCCTCGACGACCGGTTCCGGCTGCTCACCGGCGGCAGCCGTACGGCGTTGCCGCGCCACCAGACCCTGCGCGCGGTGGTCGACTGGAGCTGGGACCTGCTGGATGAGCCCGAGCAGGTGCTCCTGCGCCGGATGTCGGTCTTCGCCGGCGGCGCCACCCTGGAGAGCGTCGAGGAGGTCTGCGGCGACGACGTCCTCGACGCCCTCATCGGGCTGGTGGAGAAGTCACTCGTCGTCGTGGACGGCGCCGGCCGCTACCGGATGCTGGAGACCATCCGCGCCTACAGCGCCGGCCGTCTGTCCCAGGCCGGTGAGGCCCGGCACGTACGGCGTGCGCACGCGCGCCACTTCCTCGGCCTCGCCGAGACCGCCGAGCCCCTCCTGCGCACGCCTGACCAGCTGGAATGGCTGCGGAGGCTCGACGCCGACTACGACAACCTGCAGTCGGCGCTGCGCTGGGCGATCGACGTCAGCGACACGGCGCTCGCGGTCCGCTACGTCGCCGCGCTCGGCTGGTACTGGTTCCTGCGCGGCCAGCGGACCGAAGGAGAAGAACTCGCCGCCGCGGCGGTCGCCCTGCCCGGCGAGGGGCCGGCCCAGGCGTGGGCGCTCGCCTGCATGTACTGGACGCTCGGGGCCTTCGGCAACAGCGAGCTCAGCGAGTCCGGCCGGGTTACTCTCCGCGAATATCTCGAGACGGCCCTGAACGCGACCCGCCACCTCGACCCCGACGGTCTGCACCCCGTGCTGCGCGCCGCGCCGGTGGTCCTGCGGTTCGTCGACGGCCGGCCCGAAGACGCGCTGGCCGAGATGGACACGCTGCCGACGGCACGGGACCCGTGGCTGCGGGCGACGGGCCACACGATGCGCGGGCACGCACTGATCAACCTGGGGAAGGTGGACGAGGTCGAGGCCGCCTTCGGCGCCGCGCTGGAGGAGTTCCGTGTCCTCGGCGAGCGCTGGGGGCTGTCGCTCGCGTTGACCGGGCTCGCCGAGGTCGCGCTCTGGAAGGGCGAGACGATGCGGGCCAAGGTCCACATCGAGGAGGCGCTTCGCCACTTTCTCGAACTCGGGAGCCACGACGACGCGAGCTTCCTTCGGATCCGTCTCGCCCAGGCCTACAGCGCGGTCGGCGACGAGGAGGGGGCGCGGGCCGAACTGGACCGTGCCCTGTGCAGCGCCCGGCGCCGCAGCGCGCCCGAGGACCTCGCCTTCGTCCGCTCCACGCTCGGCGAGCTCGCGCTGCGCGAGGACGACCTGCCGGTCGCACGTGACCACCTGGAGGCCGCCGCCGGCCATCGCAAGGAGGGCGGACCACCGCAGTTCGGCGCCATGATCAACTCCCAGCTCGGGCTCCTGTACGCGCGGGAGGGCGATTCGGACGCCGCGTTCGCCCGGCACACCGAGGCGCTCCGGCTGGCCGTGGTGGCGTACGACGCGCCGATCATCGCGCAGGCTCTCGTCGGCTTCGCGGACCTGGCCGCCCGTACGAGCGAGCCGGAGCGCGCGGCGACGCTGCTCGGTGCCGCCGTCGCCGTACGCGGCACCGAGGACCGGTCGCTCGCGGACCCGCCGCGCATCGCGCGGGCCGTACGCGAGGCGATCGACGACGCCCGGTTCGACGCGGCGTACGCCCGGGGCCGGGCGATGGATCGCGAGTCCGCGTGCGCGTACGCGACGGCGGCCGGTTCCCGGGCGTGACGCGTCCCGGCCCTGCGTACGGCCGGGACGCCTTCCTCTCTCAGACGCGGCGGCGCAGGGCGCGCACCGCGAGCGGGGCGAAGATGACGGCGACGACGACGGCCGAGATGAGGCTCTGGGTCACCGGGGTCGCGACCGCGCCGCCGTTGATCAGCCCGCGGGTGGCGTCCGCCAGGAAGGACACCGGGTTGACCTTGGCCCAGGCCTGCATCCAGCCCGGCATGGTGTGCACGTTCACGAACGCGCTGCTGGAGAAGCTCATCGGGAAGATCGTGGCGAAGCCGAAGATCTGCACCTTCTCCGGCGCGCTCACCAGGACGCCGATCAGCACCGAGACCCAGGAGACCGCGAAGGACATCACGACCAGGAGCAGCAGGGCGCCGGCCACCCCGGCGACGTCGGTCTTGACCCGGAAGCCGATGATGATGCCCACCAGCAGGAGCATGCCCATCGACCACACCTGCTTGACCGTGTCCGCGGCGATCCGGCCCGCCAGCGGCGACATGCGTGAGATCGGCAGGGCGCGCAGCCGGTCGAAGACGCCCTTGGTGATGTCGGTGTTCAGGCCGACACCGGTGTTCAGGGTGGCGAACAGGGCGTTCTGCGCGATGATGCCGGGCAGCGCGTACTGCAGGTAGGCGGTCGGGTGCCCGCCGGCCATCTGCCCGCCGAACACGTACGTGAACAGCAGCACGAACATGATCGGCTGGACGCTGAGGTCGATCAGTTCCATCGGGTTGTGCTTGATCTGCACGAGCGTGCGCCAGGCGAGCGTCAGCGTGTGCCGTACGGTGCCGAGCGGGCTGACGCGCGAGGACAGCGCGCGGGGTGCGGGCAGGGTCGCCGCGGTCATGCGGGGCTCCCTTCGGTGACGAGTTCGGGCCTGGGTTCCTCGGCGCGGTGGCCGGTCAGGGCGAGGAAGACCTCGTCGAGGCTGGACCGGCGCAGTGCCAGCTCGGCCACGAGCACGCCCGCGTCGTCGAGGTGACGGACGACCTTCGGCAGGACGCCGGGGTCGGCGACCGGCGCGGTGACCAGGTCGCCCTCGATCTGGATGCCCTGGCCGACGACCATGCTGACCAGCCCGGCGACCGTCTCGCGGTCGCGTGCGTCGACCGCCCGCACCTGGAGCACCTGGCCGCCGACCTGGCTCTTCAGCTCGTCCGGTGTGCCGTGGGCGATGACCTTGCCGCGGTCGATGACGGCGATCTCGTCGGCGAGCTGGTCGGCCTCCTCCAGGTACTGCGTGGTGAGCAGCACGGTCACGCCGTCGTCCACCAGCCCGCGCACGGTGTCCCACAATCCGCCGCGCGCGTGCGGGTCGAGGCCGGTGGTGGGCTCGTCCAGGAACAGCACCGACGGCCGCCCGACGAGGCTGGCGGCCAGGTCGAGACGGCGGCGCATGCCGCCGGAGTAGGTCTTGGCCGCGCGGTCGCGAGCGTCCCACAGCTCGAACCGTTCGAGCAGCTCGGCGGCGCGTGCCCTGGCCTCCCGGCGCGGCATCTCCAGCAGCCGCCCGATCATGATGAGGTTCTCGGTGCCGGTGAGCATCTCGTCGACGGACGCGTACTGGCCGGTCAGCCCGATGAGCTGACGGACCCGGTGCGCGTCGCGTACGACGTCGTATCCGCTGACCGTCGCCCGGCCCGCGTCGGGCCGGAGCAGGGTGGCCAGGATCCGTACCGCGGTGGTCTTGCCGGCCCCGTTGGGCCCGAGCACTCCCAGGACGCTGCCGGTACGAGCCGCGAGGTCCACCCCGTCGAGGGCGACCGTATCGCCGAAGTGCTTCACCAGCCCTTCGGCCTGGATCGCATAAGTCATTGGGCTCTCCCCGTGAAAGTGATGTGTCCGGTGGAATCACTCTTCACGGGAGAGCTGGCATCTCACGCACATTCGCCTGACATCCGCTGATGTGTACCTGAGACGGCTGGTACGGCCGGCGCCGGTCACCCGGCGTCGGCCGTCAGCGGGCGTTGCGTCAGGCGTGCTGCACCGCGAACATCCAGTGCTGCTTCTCCAGCTCCCGTACGGCCGCGATCAGCAGGTCCTGGGTGACCAGGTCGGTGTCGTCGGTGACCACGATGTGCCGGCGGAACCGCTGGACCATCTCGCCCAGCAGGTCGGTCACGGTCGCGACGACCTTGTCGTCCTGCAGGTCGCCGGCCTCCAGCGGGTGCAGTTCGGTGGTGTCGGCCACCGTACGGACCCGGCCGTCCGGGTTGACGCCGATCGCCGCCGCGCGCTCGGCCATGACGTCGGCGTGCTCGCGCGCGATGGCGACGACCTCGTCGAGCTGGAGGTGGATCGAGCGGAAGTGGCGGCCGGTCACGTTCCAGTGCGCCTGCTTGGCGGTGAGGCCCAGATCGATCAGATCGACGAGCGCGCGCTGGAGCACCTCCCCGGTCGCCTTGCGGGCGTCGTCGGAAAGCGGGCTGTTGACCTTGCTCATCGGATTCCTCCTCGGATGGTGTCTTTTGACCGATCCTTATCTTGACTAAGTCCAAACTAGCACTGATCCATCCCGCGTCGCTCGGCGGGTATCTTTGACCGTGTCAACTCTTCTCGCCGAACGGGACCGCCAGTGGACGACCTCGCCGCGCTGCTGAGGAGCAAGGGCCTGCGCAACACCGGCCAGCGACGCGCCGTCCTGGGCGCCCTCAAGGACAATCCGCACGCCACCGCGCCGGATCTGGAGGTCGGGCTGGGCGTCGGAAAGGCGTCCTCGGGGCTGTCGCGGCAGGGCCTGTACAACGTCCTTGAGGACCTGACCCGGGCGAACCTCATCCGCTGCATCGAGCCGGCCGGCTCACCCGCGCGCTACGAACTGCGCGTGGGCGACAACCACCACCACCTGGTCTGCCGGCAGTGCGGCCGGGTCGAGGACATCGACTGCGCCGTCGGCGCGGCCCCCTGCCTGGACCCGGCGGAGGACAAGGGCTTCGCCATCGAAGAGGCGGAGATCACCTGGTGGGGGCTCTGCGCGTCCTGCAAGGCGAAGTGAGCCGCCCCCTCGACACCGGGCCGCGTCGCGGGACGTTCAGGGCGGATCGGGTTAGGCGACGTCGCGGCGTATCGGCGGCGGTTCTCGCCGGCACCGTGTAGACGAGCATGACCAGCCGCGTGCTGCCGAGCCGCTCGGCTCCCGCACCGGCCCGTGGCGGAGTCGATTCGGCTCCGAGAGGGACCGTCGGCAGCGCCCGCCGTTCCGGCTCGGACACCCTGGGTGGGTGTCTTACGGTTCTCGTTGACCTGCGGCGGAGCCGGTCCTGCTCCGAAATCCCTGCATCGTCCGGGGTCACCGGCAGCGCCGGGTGCCCCGGTTCCGGCACCCTGGACGAGGTGTCACACGGCCACCGGTTCGCTGCCTCCCGTGCGCTGCCGAGCCGGTTGGCTCCCGCATCGGCCTGCGTCGGGGCCCGTTCGGCTCCGAGATCCGCGCATCGTCTGGGATCACTGGCAGTGCCCGGTGCTCCGGCTCGGACACGCTGGGCGGGGTGTCTCACGGTTCGCTGCCTCTCGCGTGCGGTCGAGCCGGTTGGCTCCCACATCGGCCTGCGTCGGGGCCGGTTCGGCTCTGAGACCCGCGCATCGTCTGGGGCCACCGGCAGCGCCCGGCTCCCGCATTCTGGACGAGGTGTCTCACGGTCGGTTCGCTGCTTCTCGTGCTGCCGACCTGCCAAGTCGACTGGCACCGCCGGGACGCGGTGACCCGCCGATCGGGCAGTTGCCCGGCCGAGGCGTCGAACAGTGCCTTCGGCTCATCGCGGGCCGTCCAGCCCGCGCGTTCAGCCATTTCCGCGGCTCGTCGGCTCTGGGCAGGTGTGAACGTGCTCGCCGGTTCGGATCGTTTCGGGTGCGTGGACCGAGCGCCGCGCGAGGCCTAGGCCATCGTGCCGCGGAGATCGGGTTCGGTTACTCGGGGCGGCGGGCGCCGAACATGATCTCGTCCCAGGACGGGACCGACGCGCGCTTGCCGCGGGACTTCTTGCGTGCTGGGCGCTTTTCCTGGGCGGGCGGAGGCGTGGCCTTTCCGCCGCCGGCGGCGGCCGCGGCGGCCGGCTGTTCGGTCGTGGTCTCCGCTGCCGGGGCTTCGGCGGGCTTCGGCTGCTTCGGCGGGGTGGGCTTCGGCTGGGCGGGTCCGCGCGCGGCGGGCCTCTGCGGCGCGGCCTTCGGCTCGGCCGGCTTGGGTGCGGGCTTGCGGGCGGCA
>NZ_JBHLZP010000434.1:0-6853 GCF_042429965.1 Actinoallomurus acaciae | reverse complement strand
CCTTCCGGGCGGTCCGCGCGCACCTGTGCGACACCGACCTGGCCGACCCGCTCCTTCGTGCGCCCGGTCCGCTGGCCTGGCCGAGACACCCGGCCCGGCTGTCCGACCACGGCGCAGGGGAGCGCCGGCTGATCGTCGTGCTGACCGACGGCGTCGGCGACGCCTGGCACTCCGGAGCGGCCCAGCGCATGCTAGCCGGCTGGGGCCGCCGGTCGCCGGTCGTGCTGGTCAACCTGCTCACGCGCCGCCAGTGGCGGCGGACCGGCATCGTCGGCCGGCCGGCCAAACTGATCGCCGCCGGCCCGGCCGCCGCCAACAGCCGGTACGAGGTGCTCTACCCCGAGCCGGGCCTTGGCGACACGGGTTTCTCCACGGCCTCCAGCGGGCCCGCGAACGTGCACGTGCCGATGGTCGAGCTCGACCCGGCCCAGCTCACCGGCTGGGCGAGGTTCGTCGCGGGCCTGCGGAACACCTGGTACGGCGCGGTCGCGGTGTGCTCTCCGGCGGCCGGCGACCATCCGGCCGCGACCGCTCCGCCGGAGCGGACGTTGCCGGCCTCACCCGCTGAGCTGGTCCGGCGCTTCCGCGCCGCCGTGAGCCCGACCGTCTACGCGCTCTCGGTGCATCTCGCCGCCGCGCCGCTGTCCGCCCGGCTGATGCGGCTGGTGCAGCGGACGATGCTCCCGGCTTCGGGCCCGTCGGATCTGGCCGAGCTCGTGGGCAGCGGACTGCTCCGGCAGGTCGGCCCGGCGGCCGAGGAGGAGGAGATCGCCTTCGACTTCCTGCCCGGCGTACGGGAGGAACTGCTCGCGACCGGCCTTCGCTCGGAGACGACCCGGGTCCTGATGACCGTCGCCCGGCATCTGGAGGACGAAGTCGGTGTCCTGCCCGAACTGCACGAGATGGTGGTCGCCCCCAGCCACGCCGAAACCCCGTCCGTCAGCGCCGATCTGGCCTTCTTCGCCTCCCCGGCCGCCTCCGCGTTCCGCGCGCTGTCCGGACCGTACCTGCGGCTCGCCCAAGAGCTGGACGCGGGCCTGCAAAGCACCGAACAGCGGTGGGATACCTCGACCATCGAAGCCGTACCCGAACCCACGCACTTGGTAAATCCACCGCTGCAAGGTAAGGACGCGGGTATTGATGACGGCATGCGTGATCTCGATGCCATCGAACAACTTCCCGAGGACATTTTTTCCGCACCCTCGCATACTGGAGTTGGCGTGACCATACGAGCCCTCCCGCAGGCCGCTGAGCGTAAGGCATCGGACCCGCCGCCCATATGGGGAAATGTGCCGCCCCAAAATCCTAATTTCACTGGCCGGGAAGAGCTGCTCGATCAGTTGCATGAACGCCTTTCCCGTGGCACCACCGCGGTACTGCCCGAAGCGTTGCACGGCATGGGCGGTGTCGGGAAGTCGCAGATCGCCATTGAGTATGTTTATCGTCATATCTCTGACTATGATTTGATTTGGTGGGTCCGGGCGGAGCGGCCCGGCCAGATCCAGCAGGACCTGACCGAGCTCGCGTCCCAGCTGGGGCTGCCGGTGGGCGCGGAGGTCAACGTCGCGGTGCCGGCGGTTCGCGAGGCGCTCCGGCTGGGACGGCCCTATCGCGACTGGCTGCTGGTGTTCGACAACGCCGAGGTTCTCGAGGAGGCGCGAGAGTTCTTCCCCACCAACGGGCCGGGCAAGATCCTGGTCACCTCGCGCAACCACGCGTGGACCGAGGTCGCCGGCTCTCTCGAGGTGGACGTCTTCGCCCGGGAGGAGAGCAAGGCGCTCCTCCGGCGGCGCGGGCCCACGCTCGACGACGCGGAGGCGGACGAACTGGCCGACGTGCTCGGGGACCTGCCGCTGGCCATCGAGCAGGCGGCGGTGTGGCTGTCGGAAACGGGCATGCCGGTCGATGAGTACCTCCACCTCTTCCGCGATAAGCACGACAAGGCGGCCGAGCTTCTGCACGACGCCGCTCCGGCGGCCTACGAACTGCCGGTCGCGGCCGCGTGGAACGTTTCGCTCGACCAGCTTCGCGACAGCGAGCCCGCCGCGCTGCAACTGCTCCAGGTCTGCGCCTTCTTCGCCCCGGAGCCCATCACGTGGCGGCTGCTCTCCGGCGCACGCAACCTCGACGGGCCGGCCGAGCTCCTGGAGGCGCTGTCCGACCCGATCAAACTGGGCCGGGCGGTCCGCGCCATCAACCAGTACGCCCTGGCGAAGATCAGCCACCGGCACAACACGATCATGCTGCACCGGCTGGTCCAGCGGGTTCTCGTCGCCCAGATGAGCCCGCAGGAGATCGCCGAGTTGCGCCACTGCGGGCATCAGCTGCTGGCCAACGCCGATCCGCAGGCGCCGGACCTGCCGACACGGTGGCAGGAGTACGCGGACCTGCTCCCGCACATCCAGTACTCCGGCATCGTCGACTGCGACGACGCGTGGGCCCGCGACCTCGTCCTGCACGAGATCGACTTCCTGTTCCGCTGGGGCGACCACCAGGGATTCCTGCGGCTGGCCGAGCGTGCGGTCACGGCCTGGACGGAGAAGCTGGGGTCCGACCACGATCAGACGCTGGCGGCCACGCTGCACCTCGGCCGCGCGCTCCGGCTGCACGGACGGTTCTCCGAGGCGTACGAGCACCACGTGCGGGTCAGGGACATTCTTGTGCGGGACCGGGGCGAGGAGGACGAACGCACCCTGGAGGCCCAGCGCTACGTCGCGGCGGACCTGCGCTACCTCGGGCGGTTCAACCAGGCCATGGAGATCGACAAGGACTCGTTCGAGTCCTTGCGGCGCAGGTTCGGCGAGGACGACCCGATGACCCTCCAGCAGGCTCACCTGTACGCGATCGACCTCCGCCTCACCGGCGACGCGCGCGGCGCCCTGGAGGTCGACCGCGACACCTATCGGCGCCTCGTCGCCATCTACGGGGAGAACCGCAGCAACACGCTCGGGTCACTCGCGGCCATCGCGGTCGACGAGATGGAGTGCGGTAACCACGAAGAGGCCCGCGAGCTCACGCGCGAGAACATGGCGCGGATCGAGCGGACGTTCGGCAACGGCTTCGTCGGTCTCTCCGAGAGCCTCAGCGTTCTGTCGGTGATGGAGCGGAAGGCCGGCGACCACCGGCGGGCGCTCGAACTCTCCACCGACACACTCGAGCGATACCTCAGCCGGTACGGCCGGGGGCATCCGGACTCCATCGCGGCGGTGCTCAACCACGCCGTCAACCTTCGGCAGAACGGCCGGCTGGCCGAATCGATCGTCTTGGCGCGCGAGTCGGCGGAAAGCTACCTGAAGATGTTCGGGCCCCGGCACCCGAACACCTCGACCGCCAACATCAACCTCGCCGTCGCGCTGCGCCTGAACGGTCAGGTCGAGGAGGCCAGGAAGCTCGACGCGGCGGCCTTGACGGTGCTCACCGAAGTGCTGGGACGCGACCATCCGCGCGCCATCGTGTGTCAGATCAACCTGGCCAGCGACCATTCCGCGCTCGGTGACAACCAGGGAGCACTCGACCGAGACCGGGACGCGTTGAGCCGCGCCCGGAGAGTACTGGGCGAAGAGCACCCGACCACACTGGCGTGCTCCTTGAACTACGCCCTCGACCTGCGAGCGGCCGGGGAGGAGGAAGAAGCTGAAGCGCGATTCACGGAGGCCGTCGACGGACTGCGGAAGGTTCATGGAGCCAACCATCCGGCGACGCTTTCTGCCCGCCAGGCCATCCGCGCCGACTGTGACATCTATCCGATCCCTGTGTAGCCCCGGTTGGGGCCCTCCTTCCATGGGCCACGATCCGTCGTGGCTCAAGGCGACCGTGCCGTCTTGGGCCAGAGCCCCTCGCGACGTCCCCGGAGAGCGGAATGGTCATGGCCGGTCCAGGAAAGATTGAGGGTGCCGAATGGCGGAAGAGCCGGCGGTCGGGGACTGATTCGAACGGCGGTAACTGCGTGAGTGCAGCCGTCGTGCATTCCGTGTGGTCGAGCGCGGATGACGATGACCGTGACGGAGGTACGTCCGAGAACGCTTCCGCACCCCCGCCCGGCCGACTAGACGCTTGACGCTGTCCCCGGCCGGCCATCAACGAATGGAGACGGCCGTGCAGGCGATCGGTGTCAGGCGTCCTTGGCGCCGCTGATCTGCTGAACGGCGGCGACCTCGACACACTGTGCCGCTTCGGGATCGCTGCTCCGCGTGCTCTTTCTCCACGCGGGAGTGCTGACGAGCATAGTACTCATTGACATCCCTCCGAATAGTAGATATCGCTCAGCCTGTAACGGAACGGGCCGAGTCTTAATGGCGACACAAGTTTACGGCAAGTCGCCGAAGAATAAGAGATCCTTTGCGGCGGTCATTCCCTTCTTGGAAAATTCATTGCGCAGCTTTCGTCGATAATGTGTGGAATGGCGAGATTGTCGCGTTCGATAATGCCTTCGCGCCGCCGGCTCTCGGGGCCGGTTCCGTGCGACGTGGACGGGGCATGCTCGCCGCGACACGGGAAAAGTTGCCGTGATCAGGGGGTACGGTTCGGCGTTTCTCTGCTGGACCGCCGCTCATCCGGGTGTGTGTACTGACAGGACCCGAACGTGAGGAGGCGCGGTGCGGTTCGACGGCCTGTCCCGCGCGGACGCCGAGGCGGAGTTGCTGGCGTGCTGCGCGTCGCGGCGCTGGGCGGCGGCGGTCGCTGAGGGACGGCCGTACGGCTCGGCGGAGCGGCTGTTCGCCGCCGCGCGCCGGGCGGTGCGCGACCTGGACTGGGCGGACGTCGAAGAGGCCCTCCAGGCCCATCCGAGGATCGGCGAGCGCGCCGCCTCGGCCCTGTCGCGTGCGGAGCAGTCGGGCGTCGGTGACCGGGACCGGGCCGCGTTCACCGCCGCCAACGCCGAGTACGAGGAGCGGTTCGGCCACGTCTTCCTCATCTGCGCCAGCGGGCGCGGCGCGCCCGAGATGCTCGCCGAGCTGCGCGAACGCCTCGGCAACGACCCGGCGAGGGAGCGTGACGTCGTGCACGGGGAGCTGGTCAAGATCACGGAGCTGAGGCTGAGAAGACTGGGCACATGAGCGAACGGAGTGAGTGAATCGACGACACGCGCCCAGGATCTCTCCACCGACGAAGGAGGGCACATGACCTTGTCCACGCACGTTCTGGACGCCGGGAAGGGTCGCCCGGCGGCCGGTGTGCCGGTGCGTCTGGAGTCGCGCGACGGCGCCGGGTGGCGGCACGTCGCCGACGCCCGTACCGACGAGGACGGCCGGGTGCGCGACCTGCCCGCGCCGGGGGAGGGCGTCCACCGGCTCATCTTCGACACCGCGGGCCATTCGGACTTCTATCCCGAGGTGGCCGTGGCCTTCACGGTCACCGACCCCGGCGAGCACTACCACGTGCCGCTGCTGCTCAGCCCGTACGCCTACTCGACCTACCGGGGGAGCTGACCATGTCACGGAGCCGGCTCGGCCCGAACCGCTACGGCAAGGCCGAGACCCACGTCGTACGCGTGACCAGGGACGGCGACGTCCACCACGTCCGGGACCTCACGGTGAGCGTCGCGCTGTCCGGCGCGATGGAGGCGGTCCACCTGACCGGGGACAACTCCTCCGTCCTCACGACGGACACGCAGAAGAACACCGTCTTCGCGTTCGCCCGTGAGCACGGCATCGACTCACCGGAGGCGTTCGGGCTGCTGCTCGCCCGGCACTTCGTGGGGTCGCAGCCGAGCGTCCACCACGCGCGCGTGGCGATCGAGGAGCACCTCTGGGACCGGATCGGCGCGGGGCGGCACTCCTTCGTACGCCGGGGCGGCGAGACCCGCACCGCGCTCGTCCACCACGACGAACAGGCCACGCATGTCGTCTCCGGCATCAGGGACCTCGTGGTGCTCAACTCCACCGACTCGGAGTTCTGGGGGTACGTCAAGGACGAGTACACGACGCTGCCCGAGACCCGGGACCGGATCCTGGCCACGGAGGTGACCGCCCAGTGGCGGCACGCGTCGGCGGAGGCAGACTGGGAGGGGTCCTACCCCGAGGCGCGGCGGCACCTGCTGGACGCCTTCGCCGGCACCTACAGCCTGTCCCTGCAGCAGACCCTGTACGCCATGGGCGACCGGCTCCTCGACGGGCTGCCGGAGGTCTGCGAGGTGCGCCTGTCGCTGCCGAACCGGCACCACTTCGCCGTCGACCTCGAACCGTTCGGCCTGAACAACGAGAATGAGGTCTTCTACGCGGCGGACCGGCCGTACGGGCTGATCGAGGGCGCCGTCGTCCGCGACGGCGCGCCCGACGCCGGCCCCGCCTGGAGCTGACCTGGAGCCGCCATGGAATTCCTGCAGCCCACGACCTGGGATGAGGCGCTCGCCGCGAAGGCCGAGCATCCGGAGGCCGTACCGATCCAGGGCGGCACCGACATCATGGTCGAGCTGAACTTCGACGTCCGCCGCCCGGAGTACCTGCTCGACCTGGGCCGGGTCGCCGAACTGGACCGCTGGGAGCAGAACGGGGACCGGCTGCGGATCGGCGCCGGCGTGACGTACGCGCGGATCATCGGCGAGCTCGGCGACCGGCTGCCCGGCCTGGCCCAGGCGGCCCGTACCGTCGGGTCGCCCCAGATCCGCAACCGTGGCACGGTCGGCGGCAACCTGGGCGCCGCGTCCCCGGCCGGCGACGGGCATCCGCCGCTGCTCGCCGGCGACGCCGTGATCGAGGTCGGGTCCCGGCGCGGCATCCGCATGATCGCGGCGGCCGACTTCTACCGGGGCGTCAAGCGGAGCGCGCTGGAGCCCGACGAGCTGCTCCGCGCGTTCTGGCTGGCTCCCGCCGCCGGCCCGAAGTACTTCTCCATGATCGGCACGGGGAACGCC
>NZ_JBHLZP010000433.1:0-6859 GCF_042429965.1 Actinoallomurus acaciae | reverse complement strand
GCTGGCCACCTCGGAGGTGGGCAGCGAGGCGGCGCTGCTGGCGTACGAGCACGTGCCCGGGCGCACGCTCGCGGAACTGCCCGACGAGGAGCTGACCGACGCGCTGCTCGCCGACGTCTGGCGGCTGCTCGCCCTGCTCCAACGGCACCGGCTCGCACACCGCCGGCTGGTCGCCGCGAGCGTTCTCATCGCCCCGGACGGCCGCCCCCACCTCACCGACCTGCGCACCGGCGAGACGGCGGCCGGTGACCTGGCGCTGCGGATCGACCTGGCCCAGCTGCTCACCGACGTGGCCCTGCGCGTCGGTCCGGAGCGCGCGGTCCGTACGGCGGCGGCGGTGCTCGGGCCCGAGTCCCTCGCCGCCGCGGTTCCGCTGCTGCAGAAGGTCGTGCTCGCCCGGAGCACACGGACGGCCCTGCGCCAGGACAAGCGGTCGCTCAGCGCGCTGCGGGAACAGATCCGCGTCCTGCGCCCGGAGATCGTCGCCGAGCCCGCGCAGCTCGACCGGTTCAGCCCCCGCATGCTGATCAGCGTGATCGCCGGGATGGTCGGCGCGTACATCCTGCTGTCCCAGCTCGGCAACGTCGACGTGCCGGGACTGCTCTCGAACGCGGACTGGCGCTGGTTCGGCGTCGGGCTCGCGGCGTCGGCGCTCAGCTATCTCGCGGCGGCGTTCATGCTGCTCGGCTTCGTGCCGGAGCGGCTGCGGCTGGGGCGTACGGTGCTGGTCCAGCTCGCCGCCTCGTTCATCAAGCTGGTGGCGCCCGCGGCGGTCGGCGGCATCGCGGTGAACACCCGCTACCTGCAGAAGTCCGGTGTGCCGGCCGGGCAGGCGGCCGCCAGCGTCGGCGCCTCCCAGCTCACCGGGATGGGCTGCCACGTGCTGCTGATCCTGCTGTTCGGATACGTCACGGGCAGCGGCGACACCGGCCCCTCGCTGCCACCCTCACGGATGATCATCATCGCGCTGCTGGGGGCGGCCGTCCTGGCGATCGTCGTCTTCTCGATCGGGCCGCTGCGCCGCCTCATCACGTCCCGGACGCGGTCGCTGTTCTCCGGGGTCGTGCCGCGGCTCCTGGACGTCCTGCAGTCCCCGAAGAAGATCGCCACGGGCATGGGCGGCACGCTGCTGCTCACCGTGGCGTTCGTGGTCTGCCTGGACGCCTCGATCCGGGCGTTCGGCGGGTCGATGGGTCTCACGACGGTCGCCGTGGTGTTCCTGACGGGCAACGCGCTGGGCTCGGCGGCGCCGACACCGGGCGGTCTGGGCGCGGTGGAGGGCGCCCTGTCGCTGGGCCTGACGCTGGCCGGCCTGCCGGCGGGTACGGCGACGTCCGCCGTGCTGATGTTCCGGCTGCTGACCTTCTGGCTGCCGGTGCTGCCCGGCTGGGCCGCCTTCACCCATCTCCAGCGCTCCGAGGCGATCTGAGGCGCCTCGGGGGCCGGAGTCAGCCCGTACGGCGGGCGCGGCGGCGGTGCGCCAGCTCGTCACCCGGCGTGTCGTGGTCGCTGTGGGCGCGTTCGGCGGGGAGCTCGGCCAGACCGGCCTCCACCTCCTGCCAGACCCGTCCCAGCGCGATGCCGAAGACTCCTTGGCCGCCCTGGAGGAGATCGACGACCTCGTCGGGTGAGGTGCACTCGTAGACGCTCACGCCGTCGCTCATCAACGTGATCTGCGCGAGGTCCTCCACGCCGCGGTTCCGCAGGTGCTCGACGGCCGTGCGTATCTGCTGCAGTGACACCCCCGTGTCGAGCAGCCGCTTGACGACCTTGAGCACCAGGATGTCGCGGAAACTGTAGAGGCGCTGCGAACCGGACCCGTGCGCGGACCGCACGCTCGGCTGCACGAGCTCCGTGCGGGCCCAGTAGTCGAGCTGGCGATAGGTGATGCCGGCTGCGGCACATGCGGTCGGACCGCGATATCCGACGTCGTCGGGAAGGGGCGACACCGCACCACCGAACAGGAGTCCCTGTTCTCCGGCGCGTTGAGAGGCATCACGCCTGTCGCGGGCCGCCTTGCCCTCGCCGCTGCTTGCCGCCACGCGGACCTCCGGCTCTATCATCCCGCAGTGATCCACCAAGGGGGTTTGACGGAATTACACCGCAGGTGTTCAAGCAGCACGGTAGGTCGCGGCCAGACGAGGGTCAACGTTCACCCTCGGCGCGTCGCACGCGACTGCAAACCGTTACGACGTCTCCAAATCGCCGCAGTCGCCGTCTTCGGGGCATCTGCCCACGTACTACCGGCCTTGGTGACGAGGCTATGCCCCCGGACCACGGAAGGGAAACCCTCCGACCTCGGCGCTTTCCACGGCCATGACCAGGACCGATCCCAGGTCAGACGAGGAGCCGCACCTCGACGGGGAACCCGGCATGAGCGGAGGAACGGAACGCGGAGGGAGAAGGCACACACAAGCGGAAAGATCGCGCTTGAGCGGAGATCTCGTGCGAGGCGGAAGAAGCTTTGCGTGAGCGGATGAGCCGCGCGTAAACGGTGGGGCACTCGTAAGCGAACGAGCCGATCGTTGCCGGATAAGCCAGATGTAGGCGAATAGACCAGGACGAATAGCCAGGCGTGAACAGAACGAGCCAGGCGTAAGCGATCGGACCGACCATGGGCGGAACGAGCGGAGGGAGCGGTCCCGCATGAGTGGTGCGTGAGCGAAGGGGCCACGCGCCGGACCCCGAGTCACCCACAGGCACAGGAACGCCTTCCCTCGGCGGACCCCACCCCGGGACAATGAGAGTGGGATGGCTCCCCTGGATGCTCCTGTGTTCGTCAAGGGGGTGGGGCTGGTCGGCTGCCGGGTGCAGGCTCGCGGCGGGGCGTGGCAGTGGTGGCGGGTCCACGCGTCGGCCCGGCCATCTCATCGTCCGCGAAGGGCGGACGCATAACGCGGGGGCGGGTCAGGTGGCGCGGCCGAAGTCCTCCGGCGAGATCGTGTCGAGGAACTCGCGGAACTTCTCGACCTCGTCCTCCTGCTCGTCCGGGATCGCGACGCCGGCCTCCTCCAGCACGTCCTCGCTGGCGAAGATCGACGCGCCGGTGCGGAGGGCCAGGGCGATCGAGTCCGAGGGGCGGGCGCTGACCTCGACTCCGTTGGAGAAGACCAGGTCGGCGAAGAAGATGCCCTCCCGCAGGGCGGTGATGTTCACGGTGCGAAGCTGGACCTCGAAGGCGTCCAGAACGTCACGGAACAGATCATGAGTGAGCGGACGCGCGGGCAGCACACCCTGCTGGGCGAAGGCGATCGCGGTGGCCTCCACCGCTCCGATCCAGATGGGCAGGTAACGGTCCCCGTCCGTCTCCTTCAGCAGCACGATGGGCTGGTTGGAGGGCATCTCGACCCGTACGCCGACGACCTCCATCTGCTTCACTGCGGCTCCCTGCTGAAGACGGCTTACCCGAAACCCTTTAGCCCAACGTACACCCCGGCCGGGCCGCGCCGGAGCGCCGCAGACGGCCGGATCCGCCCGGTTCACCGGGCGTACGAGGCTGATCGAGGCGCCGCGCGCCCGGCCGAACGCCCGGCGAACAGCGTCATGATCTTCGTCGTGGCGCGCGGACTTCGGGCGTGCCGTCACGAACGGGCACGGATCAGTCACTAGAAGTCACCGATCCGGACTTTTCATGATCAGCGGCGCGCGCGGCGGGGCCTCAGGGTTCGAGGGTGGCCCGCAGCCCGGCGGAGACGAGGGCCGCGTGCAGCTTCAGCGAGAGCGACGCGATCTCCTTCGCGGTCTCCGCGGCGCGTGCGTGGGCGCCCGGGCTGCGCTGGCGCATCGTCGGGGCGACGGCCGCCTCGATCAGGCCGACCTCGCGGTCCGCCGCCGCCTTGACCGCCCGCAGGTGGCGCGGCTCGAAGCCGAAGGAGCGCAGCGCCGCGGCCGCGCGCGCGACCGTCAGGGCGTCGCCGTCGTACTGGCCGCCGACCCGGCTGAGGAGCCCGAACTCCTCCAGCTCGCCGAGCACCTCGGGATCGACCCCGGTGGCGTCGAGGAGCTGCCGGCGCGTGAGCCGTACGTCGCCGGTGTCCTCGTGGACGCTGTCGGTGGCGACGAGGCCGCGGGGCGTGCGGCGGCGTTCGCCCAGCGGCGGCGGGTTCTGCCCGCGGTCGACCGCGTCCAGGTGTTCCTTGATGACCCGCAGCGGCAGATAGTGGTCGCGCTGCGCGGCCAGGATGAACCGCAGCCGTTCGGCGTCGGCCGGGGCGAACTTGCGGTAGCCGGACGGGCTGCGCTCGGGCTCGATCAGCCCCTCCGCCTCGAGAAAACGGATCTTCGAGACGGTGATGTCGGGGAACTCCGCCGCCAGGAGTCCCAGCACCTCGCCGATCGTCATGGACGCGCGTGCGGCCGAACCGCTCATGCGCGCCCCCGCGGCGGGCGAGGCTCAACGAACCCGGTGACGCGGCCCTCGTACGCCCCGGGCGGCCAGACCTCCAGCGCCCTCACAGCCCGCCTGGAGGCCGCCCGTCGGCGGCGTGATGCGGGTTGGTGAGGAACACCAGCCGGAACTTGCCGATCTGAACCTCGTCCCCGCCGGACAGCCCCGCCTCGTCGATCCGCTCGCGGTTGACGTAGGTGCCGTTGAGGCTGCCCACGTCGCGTACGGAGAACTGGGCGCCGCGACGGTAGAACTCGGCGTGCCGGCGAGACACCGTCACGTCGTCGAGAAAGATGTCGCTGTCGGGGTGACGGCCCGCGGTGGTGCTGTCGCTGTCGAGGAGGAACCGGCTCCCGGCGTTCGGCCCCCGCTTGACGACCAGCAGCGCGGTGTTCGGCGGGAGGGCCTCGACGCCGGCGTGGTCGGCGGGGACCTCGTCGCCGGCGTCGCCCACCTCGGCGTCGACGGCGCCCAGCGATATCGTCGACGTGGAGTCGTTCGGCTCGCCCATCACCGGCGGCGGCCCACTCCGGGTCAGCGGTGTTCCGCACTGCGAGCAGAAGCGTGCGTCATCCGGATTGGCGTGACCACACTGCGTGCAGTAGACGCT
This sequence comes from Actinoallomurus acaciae, assembly GCF_042429965.1. Lineage (NCBI taxonomy): Bacteria > Bacillati > Actinomycetota > Actinomycetes > Streptosporangiales > Thermomonosporaceae > Actinoallomurus > Actinoallomurus acaciae. Next base: position 1,862 of record NZ_JBHLZP010000433.1, on the reverse strand, counting down.
CGGCATTTATCGGCTCGGCCTCCTACCTAGGGCCTCGAGTGTGCCAGTGGCACCGTACGGCGTGGAGGAGGAGCGCTCGGCACCGTACGTCTGCTCGGTCCCCAGCACACCATCCCCCTCCGAGCGCCGTCGGCGATGACGCCCGTTTCGTCCCTCACCCGCCACGACGACGGTTGCCGCAACCTACGCGGCAATGCCCGAGGGGTCAACCACGACAGGCGTCGTCCGTCCTCAAGCTACCGTCGGTAGTGATCGCCGGTCCATGCCGCCGCGCCGGGGGAAGAACCAGGCGTACCCCTCGCTACCCCAAGTAGTGGATAACGACACCGCCTAGGGTGATCTTACCGCCTGAACGGTGATTTTCTCACGCTGTGCGACCACGCCGTCGGCCCCGCTGTTGTGGAGGGTCCGCAGGACGCCCCCGGGGATGTTCATCGCCGTGGCGAGCGTGTGCGGATCGCCGATGGCGAGGAACCGGTACGGCGGCGTGAGCAGGTGCCCGTCGGCCATCACCCCACCTCCGGACGAATCGGTGAAGTAGGTGCTCACGCCCACGCGCACGTCGCCGACCTGGACGACCTCGGCGCCCGCGTCGCGCAGCTCCTCCAGCGTGTCGAGAAGGGAGGCGGCGCGCACCCGGCCCTGCGGGTCGTTGATGGTCAACTCGATCCCGGGGCCGGTGGCGGGCAGCGTGCCGGCGAGGATGCCGTACGTCGTGGCGCGGCGGCGGGCGTCCTCGAGCGCGGCCTGCCCCTGGCCGTCGTGTTCGAGCCCGGACTTGGTGGCGTCCAGGTCACGGATGTCGGAGCGCAGCCGGTCCGAACGCTGGGACAGGTCGCCGAGGATGCCGACGAGCTCGTCCTGCCGCGCGGTGGCGAACTTGGTGTCCTTGTCGTTGGAGCGCACCTGGGCGGCGACGGCGAAGCCGAGCACCGCGCACAGCACGGCGACGATGGCCTGTCCCCGGTTGAGGCGCGGGCGCAGCAGCCCCTTCCGCGCACCCGGGACCCCCTCTTCGCCGGAAGAGGCCTCGGGCTCGCCGGTTCGCTCGCTCATGCCTGGAAGAGCTTGCGCCGGATCGCGGCGACGTTGGAGAAGATGCGGATGCCGAGGACGACCACGACGCCCGTGGACAGCTGCGAGCCCACGCCGAGCTGGTCGCCGAAGAAGACGATGAGCGCCGCGATGATCGTGTTGCTGAGGAACGACACGACGAACACCTTGTCGTCGAAGACGCCGTCGAGCCGGGCCCGCAGGCCGCCGAACATGGCGTCGAGCGCGGCCACGATGGCGATCGGCAGGTAGGGCTGCAGCCACAGCGGCACCCCGGGGTGGAAGACGAAGCCGAGCACGACTCCGGCCGCGAGGCCGATGAGGGCGATCACTTGGGGGTCTCCTCCGGCTGGGCGTAGCGGAGCTGCGGGGCGGGCGCCGCGGGGAGTCGCACGTCGTCCTCCTGGCGGATGTCGAAGCGGATGCCGAACGTGGCCTCGAGGGTACGGAAGGCGCGGCCCGCCGGGGAACCGGCGAAGGCCTTGCCCAGGCCGTCGTCGCCGAGGGCGGTCACGACGTACGGGGGCGAGAGCGGCCGGTAGTCGACCAGGATGGCGTCGCCGGCGGAGCGGATCGCGGTCGTGGCGGTCATCCGCTGGCCGTTGATGGCGACCGCCGTCGCACCGGCCGCCCAGAGCCCGTTGACGAGCCGCTGCAGGTCCTGGTCGTAGATGCGGCCGTCCTGCTGGGCGCTCGCGCCCCGCGCGGTGTGGGAGTCATCCACCGTGACGACCGCGGCCGAACCGGTGACGGGCGCCGCCGCGGCCTCGTCGGCGGCGCGCTCGAACGCCTGCCGGGCGCTCTGGCCG
>NZ_JBHLZP010000432.1:0-6867 GCF_042429965.1 Actinoallomurus acaciae | reverse complement strand
GGCCCTGGACGCGTACGGCCCGGACTTCTCCTACAGCCACTTCGTCGCGCTGAAGCGCCTCGCGACCGCGGCGCCGCTGACGGCGGGCGCCGCGGGCCTGCTGACCGCGGCCCAGATCCCCCCGGTCCGCGAGTGGCTGCGGGGCCGCATGGGGTCCGGCGAGGGCCCGTCGGAGTCCAGGCGGGCGAGGAGCTGGTTCGAGGTCCACTTCGCGGGCGAGGGCGGCGGGCAGAAGGTCGTCACGCGCGTGCGGGGCGGCGACCCGGGCTACGGGGAGACCGCGAAGATGCTCGCCGAGACCGGCATGGCGCTGGCCTACGACGACCTCCCGAAGACCGCGGGCCAGGTCACGACCGTCGAGGCCATGGGCGACGCCCTGCTCGACCGTCTCCGGCGGGCGGGCATCACCTTCACCGTCGTGGGCCGCCGCGAGTAGCCCGCGGCCCGGCCGAGGACCCCGCAGGAGGTCCATGACGCCGGGCGCCGCCGGCGACCCGGTACGCAGGTGACGCCCATGCCCACGGGGGTGTCCGGCGGGTCGGGGGATATTCGGTCGGGCCGGCGCGGTTCCGCCGATAGGCTTTGAGGGACTTCGCAGCGTGTGCTGCCATACGCCTGTCTCTTGAGGATCTCCATGTCCGACCCGCAGAAAGTTCTCGCCGCTCGCGTCCAGGCCGCCCTCGGGCAGGCCTTCGGGGAGCCCGACGTGGACCCGGCGATCCGGCCGTCGCAGTTCGCCGACTTCCAGGCCAACGTCGCCCTCGCGCTGGCCAAGAAGCTGGGCCGCAAGCCCCGCGACATCGCGGCCGAGCTGGTCGAGCGCCTCGACGTCGCCGACGTGTGCGAAAAAGTGGAGATCAGCGGGCCCGGGTTCGTCAACCTGACGCTGCGGAACGAGTGGATCGCCGGCCGGGCGCAGCTGATGCACGGCGACGACCGGCTGTCCGTCGAGCCCACCGCGACGCCCCAGACGACCGTCGTGGAGTACTCCTCGCCCAACGTCGCCAAGGAGATGCACGTCGGTCACCTGCGCACCACGATCGTCGGTGACGCGATCGCGCGGGTCCTGGAGTTCCTCGGCCACAACGTCATCCGGGACAACCACCTCGGTGACTGGGGCACGCAGTACGGCATGCTCATCGAGCACCTGCTCGACGTCGGCGAGGACTCCGACGAGGGCATGCTGCTGGAGACCGATCCGAACTCCTTCTACCAGGCGGCGCGGGCCAGGTACGACGCCGACGAGGAGTTCGCCGGGCGGGCGCGGCGGCGGCTGGTGAGCCTGCAGGCCGGCGACCCCGAGACGATGCGGCACTGGCAGCGGCTCGTCGACCTGTCCAAGGTCTACCTTCACACGGTCTACGGACGGCTCGGCGTCACGCTCACCGACGACGACATCCGCGGTGAGAGCTTCTACAACGACATGCTCGGCGACACCGCCGACGAGCTGGCCGCGGACGGCATCGCGACGATCAGTGACGGCGCGCTCTGCGTGTTCCCGCCCGGGTTCACCGGACGGGACGGCGGGCCGCTGCCGGTGATCATCCGCAAGAGCGACGGCGGCTACAACTACTCCACCTCCGACCTGGCGACGGTCCGCTATCGCGTGGACAAGCTGACCGTCGACCGGATGATCTACGTGGTCGGGTCCCAGCAGTCGCTGCACTTCCAGATGCTGTTCGCGGTGGCGCGGATGGCGGGCTGGCTGCCCGACGGCGTACGGGCCGAGCACGCCCAGATCGGCAGCGTCCTCGGCTCCGACGGCAAGATCTTCCGGACTCGGAGCGGCAAGTCGATCAAGCTGACCGAGCTGCTGGACGAGGCCGTCGAGCGGGCCGGCGCGGCATTCGACGACGTGCCGCACGACGAGCCGTTCGACGAGGTCTCCCGGCGTGCGGTGGTCGAGGCCGTCGGCATCGGCGCGGTCAAGTACGCCGACCTGTCCGTGGCACGGGACAGCGAGTACGTCTTCGACTTCGACCGGATGATCTCCTTCCGGGGCAACACCGGCCCGTACCTGCAGTACGCCACGGCGCGGATCCGGTCGATCTTCCGCAAGGGCGGCGTCGCGCCGGAGGAGGCCCTCGGCCCGATCGCCATCGGCCATGACGCCGAGCGGGCGCTCGCCCTGCATCTGCTGGGCTTCGGCTCCGCGCTGGAGACCGCCGCGGAGGCCGCCGAGCCGCACCGGCTGTGCGCCTACCTGTTCGACCTCGCCTCGGCCTACACCACGTTCTACGAGAACTGCCCGGTGCTGAAGGCTCCGGACGAGGAGACCCGGGCGTCGCGGCTGGCGCTGTGCGCGCTGACCCTGCACACGCTGTCCAAGGGACTCGAACTTCTGGGTGTTACCACTCCGGAACGCATGTAGCCCCCACTGCGTCGCATAAACCGGGACGATATGCGGCGAGGAGGGCACGTGCACGAGCGAACCGGCAGGCACAGCAGTCTGCTCACGGGCCCGGTGAAGGAGGACCCGTGAGTGACGACTGGTGGGTCGATTACCGGCAGAACCGCCGGATCGAAGAGCTTCAGGGTGAGGTGCAGGCCGCCTACAGCTACGCCGCGTCCCGGTCGCGGGCGTTGCAGTCGCGGCTGTCGCAGGTCCAGGGCACGCTCGAACGCCGTCTCGACCGGCTGGCCAAGTCCTTCGACGCATTCGTCGAGCTGTCGGACCTCCGGCTGGAGATGGCGATGTTCGACCGGGAGTCGGACGTACGGAACCGTACGCGCCGTCTCCTCACCGGCCTGGCGCAGGGCGCCGGCGACCCGCCACCGCTCGACCTGGACGACTGCCCCGGTTACTGGCTGAAGCCGGCGGCCGACGGCCTGGCCGCCCTCGTGCGCGGCGACGACGAGGCGGCGAGGAAGCTCACCGCCGAGGCGATCGCCCTCGACGAGGACCGCACGACGCTGTTCCTCACGCTCGGGCTGGCGACGGCCGGCCGGTACGCCGACGCGGTGCCCTGGCTGTCGCGGTCGCTGCCGTCTCTCGGCACGACGGTGACCGCCGTGCAGCGGCAGCTGTGGATCGCCTGCGCCGACGGCGCGTTCGGCGCGCCGGGCGCCGCGCACATCGAGCGGCGGCTCATCGAAATGATCGACGAGATGCCCGCCGAGGCCACCGACCAGGAGCGCGAGCGCTGGCGTCAGGGGTTCACCGGCAAGACCGACGGCCGCACGGGCCGGGCGCGGTTGCCGCGTGAGCTGCAGAACCAGCCGGGACTGTCCGAGCCCCCCATCATGGCCGGACGCCTCGCCGACCTGCGGAGAAAGGTGGAGGAGGCGATCCAGCCGGTCGACGCGAAGCCGGCCGCCGACTTTGTGGGCCTGCTGATCACCCTGGTGGACGAGGGCGCCCCGGAAGAACGGGAGCTCGTGGCCCGTGCCCGCGAGCTGCGCGAGATCATCGAGACGGGCGGCGCGGAGCGGCCGCCGGCCTGGGACGCGCCCGCCGGTGAGACGCTCGAACTGCTGCGCGGCGACCTGTTCTCCCGGTCCGCCCCCGGCCCGCGCGCGCTGGCGGTGAGGGTGGGCGCACGATGGCTGCGCTCGATCGCCGAGGGCCTGGCCGAGCGTGCGTCCGCGACGCCGCCGGACGCGGTGGACGTGAGCGTGTACGGGCATTCGCTCCGGGTCGGGGTGGCCGGGGCGCCCGCGCTGCCCGAGGCCCAGGCCGCCATCGACGAGGCCGCCGCGATCAGCCCCACGGGTGAGCGCCTCGGCATGGGGGTGGCGCTCGCCGGTGTCCTGGTGCTGGTGCTCACGATCGCGGCCGGAATCGCCGTGCTGGCCGTCGTTTCGGCCGTGATGATCTTCGTCGGCGCCGCGGTCTGGATCAAACTGCGGCTCGATCGGTCGCGGGCCCGCGAGGAGGCGGAGCACAACAAGGAAAGGCTCGCCCGGCAGGTGGAAGCCATTACCGGCGCACTGAAGAACTGTCACACCGTTCACAACAATCTCCGGAAAACCGTGGAGGCCGATCGCCAGGCGATCGTCACCGTCTTGACCTAGGAGATTTACGGGTATTCGTGCCACTGTGAGAGCAACATCCCGGAGGCACGTATGGGCAGGGACGTAGCGGCGATCACCGTCTCCACCGAAGACCGGCGACGTTATCGCGAAAAAGTGCAGCGCTGCCTGGAGGCGTTCGCGGCGATGCTGCGAGACTCCCGGTTCGCACTCGAACCGCCCACTATGGGCATGGAGATAGAGCTCACTCTCGTGGACGACAGAGGACGGCCGGCGATGCGAAACGCGGCCGTCCTCGACGCGATCGCCGATGATCAGTGGGCGACCGAGCTGGCCCAGTGCGACATCGAGGTGAACCTCCCGCCGTTCCCGCTGGCCGCCAAGGCGCTGGGCGCGCTGGAGCAGACCGTGCGCGACACGCTGAACGACGCCGACGTCCGTGCCCGGCAGGAGGGCGCCCGGCTCATGCTGGTCGGCATCCTGCCGACCCTGCGGGAGGCCGATCTCACCGAGGAGACCCTGTCGGCCAACCCCCGCTACCGGCTGTTGAACGAGCAGATCATCACCGCACGCGGCGGCGAGGCCCTGCACCTGGACATCGCCGGACACGAACGGCTCCGTACACACGCCGAGAGCATCTCGCCCGAGGCGGCGTGCACGAGTGTCCAGTACCACCTGCAGGTGGCTCCCGAGGACTTCGGGGCGTACTGGAACGCCTCTCAGATGATCGCCGGCGTCCAGGCCGCCCTCGCCGCGAACTCACCGTTCCTGTTCGGCCGTGAGCTGTGGGCCGAGACCCGGATCCCGCTGTTCGAACAGGCCACCGACACCCGCGCCAAGGAGCTCAGGGAGCAGGGCGTACGGCCGCGTGTGTGGTTCGGCGAACGCTGGATCACCTCGGTCCTGGACCTGTTCGAGGAGAACAGCCGTTACTTCTCTCCCCTGCTGCCCGTGTGCGACGACGGCGACCCTCTGGACGAGCTGGCCCGCGGCGACGCTCCGGGCCTGAACGAGCTCACCCTGCACAACGGCACCATCTACCGCTGGAACCGCCCCGTCTACGACATCGCCCAGGGCCGCCCGCACCTGCGGGTGGAGAACCGCGTGCTGCCCGCCGGGCCCACCGTCGCCGACACCCTGGCGAACGGCGCGTTCTACTACGGCCTCATCCGGGCCCTGGCCGACGAGGAACGTCCGCCCTGGAACCGCTTGCCCTTCGCCGCCGCCGCCGGCAACCTGCGTCGCGGCGCGCGGTACGGGATGGACGCCATGGTGGTGTGGCCGGGCGTCGGCGAGGTGCCGGTGACGGACCTGGTGCTGCGCCTGCTGCTGCCGCAGGCCGCCGCCGGCCTCGACCGCTGGGGCGTCGACGGAGTCGTACGGGACCGGCTGCTCGGCATCATCGAACAGCGATGCCTGGCCCGCCGCAACGGAGCGACCTGGCAGACGAGGACGGTGCGCGCGATCGGCGGGGACCGCCAGGCGGCGCTGCGCCGGATGGTGCGGGAGTACCTCGAGCACATGCACACCAACGCCCCGGTCCACACCTGGCCGATCGGGTAGGCGGCCTACTGGAGGTAGCCCTCGACCTCACCGGCCGGCCGCGACGAGGCGTCGTCCGGGTTCTCACCGGCGTCGCGCCGGGCCCGCCGTTGGCGCAGGAGGTCCCAGCACTGGTCGAGGGCCTCCTCCAGGCTCCGCAGCCGCTGGTGCTCGTCCTCCGCGGCCAGATCGCCCTTCTGCAGGCATTCGCGGAGCGTGTGCTCCTCATCCACCAGGCTGTTGATCTGGCCGAGAATCTCGCTGTCCTGCATCTTCAGATCACCTCAAGACGACAGTCTGACAGCTGCCGTGCCCGCGGCGCACACCGCCGCCGGGCAGGCACGACCCCCGCCACGGCCTCACCGCGACCGCGGTACCATTCCCGACCACCGGCCGGACCGGGCCCCCGTGCGCAGCGGACCCGGCCGGTTAAGGACCGGACCTTACAGCGGGCTGCGGCTCCCGACGAGGCCGTTGAGGAAACCACCCGTGTTCTCCGGCTGCCGGGACGCGGACGCCGGTTGCTCCTTTGGAACCGCCTCCTTCGCCTTGCCGGCCGCCTTCTTGGCGGTCGACCTGGCCTTGGTCGTGGCCTTCTTCGCGGTGGCCTTCACCCCGGACGGCCTCTTCGCCGCCGCCGTGGTGCGCCTCGCCGTCGTCCCCGCCTTCGCGGCGGTCTTCTTCGCCGCGGAGGTCGAACGGGCCGTGGTGGTCCGCTTCGCCGTCGTCCCCGCCTTCGCGGCGGCCGGCGGCTTGATGGCCGAGATGGTCTTGGCCGCGTTGGTGAGCGCATCGGCGGCGGTCATGAGCGCCTTGGTGGCGGTGTTCATCGTCTTCATGGCGGTGTTCATCGCCTGCGCCGAGGACGTCGCCTTGCTCGCCGCGTCGGTCATCTTCGTCGCCGCGGACGACACCTTGGTCGCCGCGGACGAGACTCGCGTCGCGGCGGCCGCAGGAGTAACGGACGACTTGGCGGCCGACGTGGACCGGGTCGACTTCTTGGCGGCCGGCTTGGACGCGCTCTTGCGCGCCGTGCTGCCGGTCGTCTTCTTCTTTGCGGCGGCCGTGGTCTTCTTCGCACCGCCGGACTTCGTACGGCTCGTGCTCGCCGTTGAACGGCGGGCGGACGAACGCGTCATCGTATTTGTGGGCACTGATCCATCCCCCCGTGTCGATCAGCTTCGGGTGGATCTATTCCACAATTGGCGAAGATCTACACGCCTACCGGGTGCCAGACGGTCTTTGTTTCCAGGAATGTGGTCATCCGGACGGTGCCCGGATGGGCCGTCCAGTCGTTTTCGGCGGGGCGCAGGACGCGTTTGAGGTTGGTCGCGGCGGCTTGTTCGCACTGGG
>NZ_JBHLZP010000431.1:0-6872 GCF_042429965.1 Actinoallomurus acaciae | reverse complement strand
TCGGCGTGTTCGGCGGCGGGAAGGCCCACGAGCACCGCTCCGCGAGACACGCGGGCCCGACCCCGAGCCACGCGTCGGCGAGCCCGTCCTCGACCGGGTCGCCGTCCGCGGCGACGCCCTCCGGGACGACGCCGACGGCGACGTCGCCTGCGGCCGTCGCCCTGCCGGACGGCTACCACTGGCACCACGACGACACGGGCTTCTCGATCGCCGTGCCGGACGGTTGGACGGCCAAGCACCACGGCCACTACCTGTACGTCGAGGACCCGCACAGCTCCCGGCTCCTCATCGTCGACCAGTCGGACCACCCCAAGCCCGACGCGCTGGCCGACTGGAAGGAACAGGAGTCCGCCCGCCGCGGCGGCTTCACGGACTACCACCGGGTCCGCCTGGAGTCGGTCGACTACCCGCAGGCCCGCAAGGCCGCCGACTGGGAGTTCACCTACCGGGGCTCCGGCGGCCGTACGCACGTGCTCAACCGGAACATCCTGGCCAACAGCAAGCACGCCTACGCCCTGTACTGGCAGGTGCCGGAAAGCCGGTGGAAGGCGAGCAAGCCCATCTTCGAGGTCTTCGCGACCACGTTCCGCCCCGCCAAGTGACGGGGAGCCGAATGATCCATCCAAGTTACCGACGCGTAACCTACTGGTGAGTTACCAGCGGCGGCGGACGCTGTTACCTTGCAGCCACTTCCACGTGGCAGAGCGAGGAGAGCCCTGTGCGTCGCATCACCCCCCGTCTCCGTGCCCTCATCGGCTCCTTGTCCCCGGCGGTCCCGCGAAGGCCGGGCGGCGGGAGGGCGCCGGCCGTCATCGCGGCCGTCGCGGCATGCGTCGGCCTGACCGCCGCACCCGCGTCCGCCTCCGTCGTGTCCCCCGGCGAGGTCTCGCGCGGGGTGACCATCCCGGCCTTCTACGACCCGCCCGCGTCGCTGCCGTCCGCCGACGGCGCACTGGTCCGCACCGAGCCCCTGCCCCTCGGCCTGAGCCTGCCGGGCCTGGACGGCCGCCCGTTACCGGGTACGGCGACCCGGTTGATGTACAGGTCCACCGACTCGAACGGGCAGCCGGTCGCGGTGACCGGCGCCTACATCGAGCCCTCGGCCGCCTGGCGCGGTGGGGGATCCCGGCCGCTGGTGGCGTTCGCCTCGGGCACGATGGGGCAGGGCGACCAGTGCGCGGCCTCGATGGCCCTGCAGTACCCGCTGACCCTGACCGGCCAGACGCTGTCGATCGGCTATGACGACCTCGCCATCTACCGCCTGCTCTCCGCCGGTGCGGCGGTCGTCGTCACCGACTATGTCGGCCTGGGCGCGACCGATCGGCTGCACACCTACGTCAACCGCCTCGACCAGGGCCATGCGCTGCTGGACGCGGCCCGTGCGGCACACGACGTGCCGGGGGCGTCGATCGCCGGCGACTCGCGCGTCGGTCTGTACGGCTACAGCCAGGGCGGCGGCGCCGGCGCCGCCGCCGCCGAACTCCAGCCCTCGTACGCGCCCGACGTGAGGCTGGCCGGCACCTACGCCGGTGCGCCGCCCGCCGACCTGACCTCGGTCATGAAGGGCATCGACGGCAGCGCCCTCGCCGGTGCCCTCGGCTGGTCGATCAACGGCTTCACCCAGTCCGACCCCGCCCTGAAGGCCATCCTCGACGCCGACGTCAACGCCGCCGGCAAGGCCGCGCTGCGCGACCTGTCGACCATGTGCGTCGGAGAGGCGATCCTCACCTACGGCTTCGCCACGAGCACCCAGTGGACCGTCGGCGGCAAGTCCATCGCCGCCGTCATCGCGGCGAACCCCTCGGCGCAGGCCACGCTCGACGCACAGCGCATCGGCACGCTCAAGCCCGCCGGCCCGGTACGGCTGGCCACCGGCGTCCAGGACGACATCGTCCCGCACGCCCAGGCCCGGCAACTGGCCGTGGACTGGTGCCGGAAGGGCGGCGACGTCACCTACCGGCCCATCGTCCTGCCCGATCTCGGCGACAAGCTCCTCACCAACCACCTCGCGCCCCTGATCGCCGACCAGGGCGACGCGGTCTCCTGGCTGACCGACCGCCTGTCGGGCAAGGCGGCCACGTCCAACTGCCAGGCGATGCCCGTCCAGCCCTGATGGCCACCCGCGTCCCCGGGCCGCCGTTCTCGTCACGGAGCGTCACCGTCGGGCGGTCGTCGTCGCCGGGCCGGACGGCCGTTGGCGGCCGACCGTCGAGAGGTCATTTCTGTCTCACGTTGTCATCCCGTACGGCCTGCGGAAACATCGGCAACCGTGGCCTGTCCTGGGCACCCTTGGGCCGCCATTGCGAAGGGCGACCCTATGACCCCGAAGAGTTATGTGACGATCAGATTTCGATGTCGTAACCGTCCCATGTCTCCGCCTTTGGGGCCCTATACGCGGCAGCTCACGAGGAATACGTTGTGCGGCCAAACAAACTGTTTCCTTGGGGAGCTCGGAGAAGGTGTCGACGTGAGACTGAAGCGCACGGCGTGTATCGCGGCGATCGCTGCCATGGCCACGGCGGGCCTCGCGGCCTGCGGTAGCGGAGATGACAACAACAGCAAGGGCAACGGTTCCGACAGCGGCAAGATCAAGGGCAAGGTCGGGATCATCCTTCCCGACACCAAGTCCTCGGTCCGCTGGGAGAGCTTCGACCGTCCGGTCCTGACCCAGGAGTTCAAGCAGGCCGGGATCCCCGCCGACATCCAGAACGCCGAGGGCGACAAGCAGCGCATGCAGACCATCGCCGACCAGATGATCACCAACGGTGTGACCATCCTGGCGATCGTCAACCTCGACTCCGCCTCCGGCGCGGCCATCGAGAGCAAGGCCAAGCAGCAGGGTGTCCAGACGATCGACTACGACCGTCTGACGCTCGGCGGCTCCGCGGACTACTACGTGTCCTTCGACGGCACGCAGGTCGGCCGCGTCCAGGGCCAGGGCCTGCAGAAGTGCCTGGGCGACAAGAAGTCCAACATCGTCTACCTCGACGGCTCCCCGACCGACAACAACGCCACCCTCTTCAAGAACGGCGCGCACGAGATCCTCGACAAGGTGACCAACTACACCAAGGTCGCCGAGCAGGCCGTGCCCGACTGGGACAACCAGAAGGCCGCGACCATCTTCGAGCAGATGTACACGCAGCAGAACGGCAAGATCGACGGCGTGTACGCCGCGAACGACGGCCTCGGCCAGGCGGCCATCTCGATCCTGAAGAAGAACGGCGTGGCCGGCAAGGTGCCGGTCACGGGCCAGGACTCCACGCCGCAGGGTCTGCAGAACATCCTCGACGGCACCCAGTGCATGACGGTCTACAAGCCGAACAAGCAGGAGGCCGACGGCCTCGTCAAGGTCGTCACCGCGCTGGCCAAGGGCCAGAAGCCGCAGACCAACGGCACCTCCGACGACCCGACCGGCAAGCGGCAGGTGCCCTCGATCCTGCTCCAGCCGATCGGCATCTTCAAGGACAACATCAAGCAGGTCATCACCGACGGCGGCGTCAAGCTCGCCGACGTGTGCAAGGGCGGCTACGCCGCCAAGTGCAAGGCGGCCGGCATCCAGTGACCGTCATGGGGCGCCCGCCGAAGCGGGCGCCCCGCTCGCCGTCCAAGGGGGAACGAAACGTTGTCCGAGAACCAAACGCCGTCCGAGAACGGAACCCCCACGCTCGAGCTCGTGGGGATCAACAAGAGCTTCGGAGCCGTGCACGTGCTCCACGACGTCAGCCTCGCCGTCCATCCCGGCCAGGTGACCGCCCTGGTCGGTGACAACGGTGCGGGTAAGTCGACCCTCATCAAGTGCATCGCCGGGATCCACCCCATCGACTCGGGCAGCGTCATGTTCGAGGGGCAACCGGTGAGCATCGGCAGCCCGAAGGACGCCTCGAGCCTCGGCATCGAGATCGTCTACCAGGACCTCGCGCTGGCCGACAACCTCGACATCACCCAGAACATGTTCCTGGGGCGCGAGCGCACGAAGGGCGTCGTGCTCGACGAGGCCTCGATGGAGCAGTCCGCTCGCGAGACCCTCGCGCGGCTTTCGGTGCGCACCGTCAAGTCGGTTCGCCAGCAGGTGGCCAGCCTGTCCGGTGGCCAGCGGCAGACCGTGGCGATCGCCAAGGCCGTGCTGTGGGAGTCGAAGGTGGTCATCCTCGACGAGCCGACCGCCGCGCTGGGCGTCGCGCAGACGCGGCAGGTGCTCGACCTGGTCCGGCGGCTCGCCGAGACGGGCCACGGGGTCATCCTGATCTCGCACAACATGAACGACGTGTTCGAGGTCGCGGATCGCATCACCACGCTCTACCTGGGGCGGGTCGCGGCCGACGTCGCCCGCTCCGACGTGACGCACAGCCAGGTGGTGGAGCTCATCACCACGGGCCGGTCCGGTGACCTCGGACTCGCGCCCGCGACCGCCGCCGAAAGCATCTGAGGTTCACCATGTCCACAGACACCCCCCAGCCTGCCGAGACGGTCGAGGACACCCCGCCCGGCGCGCACCAGGCCGACTCCGCGTTCTCCGCCGACACCCGGGTCCAGACGGTGTCCACGGCACTGGGCGACTACGGATCGCGCCTGCGCTCCGGCGACCTGGGCTCGCTGCCCGCCATCTTCGGGCTCGCGGTCCTGGTCATCCTGTTCTACGGCCTGCGTCCTGAGACGTTCCTGTCCAAGCTCAACCTGGCGAACCTGCTGACCCAGGCGATGCCGGTCGCGATCCTCGCGATGGGTCTGGTCTTCGTCCTGCTGCTCGGCGAGATCGACCTGTCCGCGGGCGTGGCGAGTGGCTCGTCCGCGGCGGTGATGGGCAAGCTGCTCATCGACGGCGGAGTGAACTGGGTCATCGCGGTTCTCGCCGCTCTGGTGACCGGCCTGGTCATCGGCGCGGTCATCGGCGCACTCGTCGCCATCGTGCGCATCCCGTCGTTCGTCGTCACACTGGCCTTCTTCCTCGGGCTCCAGGGCATCGCCCTGAAGCTCATCGGCGAGGGCGGCACGGTGCCGGTGCACGACAACGTGATCATCGCGCTGGCGAACAAGAACATGCCGGTGTGGCTCGGCTGGACGCTCGCGGTGGTCTGCGTCGTCCTGTACGCGGGCTTCCAGCTGCTGCGGCAGCAGCGGCAGGCGGCCAAGGGCCTGTCGCGCAGCCCGATGCCCCTGGTCGTGGCCCGCATCGTCGTCATCGCGATCATCATCATCGGGGCGACGGCCGTGCTGAACCAGAACCGGGCGCGCGTGACCACCATCTTCCTCGGCGGCGTGCCGTGGGGCGTGCCGCTGGTCGCCGTCCTGTTCATCATCTGCACGTTCGTGCTGCAGCGCACCACGTACGGCCGGCACGTGTACGCGGTCGGCGGCAACGCCGAGGCGGCGCGCCGCGCGGGCATCAGCGTGACGGGCATCCGGATGTCGGTGTTCATGATCGGCTCCACGCTCGCCGCCATCAGCGGCATCATCCTCGCCTCGCGCCTCGGCTCGGTCACCCCCGACGCCGGCGCGGGCAACACGCTGCTGTACGCGGTCGGCGCGGCCGTCATCGGCGGCACCAGCCTCTTCGGTGGCAAGGGCAAGGCACGTGACGCCCTCATCGGTGGTCTCGTCATCGCGACCATCGACAACGGCCTCGGCCTGCTGGGCGCCAAGGCGTACCTCAACTACCTGATCACCGGTGGCTTCCTCCTGCTCGCCGCGAGCATCGACGCGCTGGCCCGGCGTCGCCGCTCCGCGACCGGCCGCTGACCCCCGGAAGCGATCCCGTGACGCGCCGACGCATTCGCGGGTCGACTCAGGACGACGTGCGCCGGCACAACCTCGGCACGATCCTCACCGAGGTGCACCGGCACGGTCACCGGTCGCGTGCCCTGCTCACCGCGGAGATGGGGCTGAACCGGAGCACCATCGGCGACCTGGTCGCCGAGCTGACGGAGGCCGGGCTCGTCCTGCAGCGCTCAGCGAGCGCCCAGGGACGGGCCGGCCGTCCGTCGTTGGAGGTGGTGCCCTTTCCGGACGGCGTGTACGTCCTGGCGGTCGACCTGGGCGTGCAGCATCTGGCCGTGGCGAGGGTCGGGCTCGGCGGCGACGTGCTCGACCGCGTCGACGTGGAGCCCGAGCGCGACTGGAGCGATCTGGACGTCACCGTCGAGGCGATCGCCGACACGTGTGGCCGGCTGCGCCGGGCGGCCCCGCCCGGCGCCCGGTGCGTGGGCGTCGGGCTGTCCGTGCCCGGCGTCGTCCGGCACGAGGACGGCCTGCTCCGGTTCGCGCCGAACCTCGGCTGGACGGACGTGCCGTTCGGCGCCCGGCTGGGGGAGCGGCTGGACCTGCCGGCCGTGATCGCCAACGACGCCGACCTGGGCGCGCTGGCCGAGCACTGGCGCGGTGTGGCCGCCGGGTACGAACACGTCGTCGTGATGTCCGGCGAGATCGGCATCGGCGGCGGCATCCTCGTCGCCGGACGTCCCCTTCGCGGGCGCGGCGGGTACGCGGGGGAGATCGGTCATCTCCGGGTCAACCCCAACGGCCGGCCGTGCCGATGCGGCGCGATCGGATGCCTGGAGACCGAGGTCGGCGCGGACGCGCTGCTGCGTGAGGCCGGCCGCAGCCCGGGCAGCGGCATGGACGCCTACCGCGACGTCCTGGACCGGGCCGCCGCGGGAGAGCGTGCGTGCGTGGACGCCGCCGCCCGTGTCGCACGCTGGCTCGGCGTCGGCGTCGGCATCCTGGTGAACACCTTCAACCCCGACATCGTCATCCTCGGCGGCCCGCTCGGCGAGCTGTACGAGGCGACCGCGGAGATCGTGGCGGACGCGGCCTCGCGGTCCTCGCTCGTGGCGCCGCGCGAGCAGGTGCGCCTGGCCGCCTCGGCGCTCGGCCCC
>NZ_JBHLZP010000430.1:0-6899 GCF_042429965.1 Actinoallomurus acaciae | reverse complement strand
GCCCGCCGGCCGGGCCGACGCCGTACGGCAGGCACAGCAGTACATGCGCGAGCACGTCGGCGCGCGCACCAGCGTCGCCGAGCTCGCCGCGCTGGCGCGGCTCAGCCCGTCGCACTTCGCGGCGCTGTTCCGCCGCGCGACCGGCACCTCCGTGCTGCGCTACCAGACCCGCCTGCGCATGTCCCGCGCCCGGGAACTGCTGGACACCACCGACCGGCCGATCGCCGAGATCGCCCGCACCCTCGGCTACGCCGACCCGTTCTACTTCTCCCGGCAGTTCGGCAGCGTGCACGGCGTCAGCCCGAGCGCCTACCGCGTCCAGCACAAGGGCTGAGCGCGCCTCGGCGGAGCCCGGCCGCCTCGGCTATCGGCGCGCGGTGATTCCGGTGAGGATGAGGTCGATGCCGGCCAGGAACTCCGCCTGGTCGTCGTGCTCGCGCAGTTGGCCGGCGACGTTTCGGACGAACGCGTACCGGCCGGGGTCGAGCCCGGCCCATTCGGTCGCCACGGCGTCCAGGAACGCGGTCCGGTCCGTGCCCGGCTCGACCAGCCGGGCGTTGAGGGCGTTCTGGCCCGCCACCCCGAGGATGTAGTTCATCAGCGCGGACGCCGCGGTGAACTGGGCGGCTTCGGGCACGCGGAGCGCCTGGACCTGGCGTCCGACGAGTTCGAAGATGCGCAGCATCGGCGGCTGCCACGACGCGCGGGCGAGCTGGGCGCCGACCCACGGGTGGGCGTCGATCGCGTCGAACACGCCGAGCGCGAGGGCGCGGATCGCCTCCCGCGGCGTCGCGCCGGTGTCGTCGCCGGCGATGGCGGTGGCGACGACGGCGTCGGTGGCGGCACCGAGGAGTTCGGTCTTGCCCGTGACGTGCCAGTAGATCGCCCCGGGCCCGGTCGCGAGGCGCTCGGCCAGCGCGCGGAACGTCAGACCGCCCTCGCCGACCGTGTCGAGGAGTTCGACGGCGGCGCCGACGATGCGCTCCCGGGAGAGCGGTTCCCGACGACGCGTCCTGGTTGCCATGGCTCCATCCTAGCCGCTCGCTGGAACGCCGTTCCAGCTTGACAATCGCTGGAACGTCGTTCCAGTATGGCTTCACTGGAACAACGTTCCAGACGTGCCGGATGCCCGTACACCGGCCCGCGACCAGGAAGGAATCACCATGACGGCTTCGGTCACGATCATCGGCGCCGGGCTCGGCGGCCTCACGCTCGCCCGGGTCCTGCACGTCCACGGAATCCCGGCCGTGATCTATGAGGCGGAGCCCTCCCCGACGGCGCGCTCGCAGGGCGGGATGCTCGACATCCACCACCACAACGGCCGGCCGGCTCTGCGGGCGGCCGGTCTGATCGAGGAGTTCCGCGGCCTCATCCTGGAGGGCCGCGAGGCGACACGGGTCCTCGCCCCGGACGGGACCGTCCTGCTCGACGAACCCGACGACGGCACAGGTGGCCGCCCCGAGGTGCAGCGCGGCGAGCTGCGGCGGATCCTGCTCGACTCGCTCCCGGCCGGCACCGTCCGGTGGGGCCACAAGGTCGCGGGCGTCCGTACCCTCGGCGACGGCCGCCACGAGGTGACCTTCGCCGACGGCACCACCGTCGGCACGAGCCTGCTGGTCGGCGCGGACGGCGCGTGGTCACGGGTCCGGCCGCTGCTCTCCGACGCGACACCCGAGTACGTCGGCACGTCGTTCGTCGAGACCCATCTGTTCGACGGCGACACCCGGCACCCTGCCACCGCGAAGGCGGTCGGCGGCGGGGCGCTGTTCGCGCCCGTGCCGGGGAGGGGGATCCAGGCTCACCGGGAGAGCGGCGGGACCCTCCACACCTACGTGGCGCTCTCCAGGCCGCCGGAATGGTTCGCCGGCATCGACTTCACCGATCCCGCCGCGGCCACCGCGCGGATCGCGCAGGAGTTCGACGGCTGGGCACCGGAGCTCACCGCGCTGATCACCGACGGCGACACCGCACCGGTCCTGCGCCCCCTCCACGCCCTGCCGGCCGGGCACCGGTGGGATCGGGTGCCGGGGGCGACCTTGATCGGCGACGCCGCCCACCTCTCGGCCCCGAACGGCGAAGGCGCCAACCTGGCCATGTACGACGGCGCCGAACTCGGCAAGGCCATCGCCGCGCATCCCGGCGACGTCGAAGCCGCCCTCACCGAGTACGAGCAGGCCCTGTTCCCCCGCAGCGCCGAAGCCGCCGCCGAGGCCGCCCGCGACTTCGAGCTCTGCTTCGGCGACAACGCACCCCGCAGCCTCATCGACCTGCTCACCGGACACGAGAGACCCGGCCGCTGAAGGGCGGCGCGGCACGGTCACGCTCCGGCGGTTCGTTCGAGGATCTCCGCGGGGGCCGGAGCCGCTGGGCGCTCGGGTCGGTCACCCGCCGATTTCGGCCGTCACGTCCTGATAGCTTCATGCGGCGCGGGATAGGTGCGGAGAGATGTGGGGAATCCAGGTGCCTCAGGTGCGATGGCGGGATCGTGCGCAGTACGCCTTCGACAACACCATGTCGAAGGGCACACCGGCGCTGATCGGCTGGCTCGGTCTGGCCTCGGCGGTCCTGATCATGGTGATCGCCTCCCTGACCGTGATGTTCGCCCCCCACGACGCGGACCAGGACGGGCACTGGCCGGGGATGCTCTGGCGCACTCTGATGCGCGCCATCGACCCCGGAACCGTGGGCGGTGACACCGGCGGCCACACGTACCTGGCGTTCATGCTCGCCGTCACCATCGGCGGGATCTTCATCGTCAGTGCCCTGATCGGTGTGCTCACCACCGGGCTGGACGCCAAGATCGCCGAACTGCGCAAAGGCCACTCAACGATCATCGAGCGGGACCACACCGTGCTGCTCGGCTGGTCGGACCAGATCTTCACCGTGATCTCCGAACTCGTGAAGGCCGACAAGAGCCGGCGCCGCTCCTGCGTGGCGATCCTCGCCGACCGGGACATCATCGACATGGAGGAGGCGATCCGCCGTCGCATCGGCGACACCGGCGGCACCCGGGTGGTCTGCCGCCGCGGCAACCCTCTCCACCGGGCCGACCTAGAGATGGTCAGCCCCAGTACGGCGCGATCCATCATGGTGATCGCGCCGCCCGTCGACGACCCCGACACCCATGTGATCAAGGTGCTCCTCTCCCTCGGGGCACGGGAGTGGGGCTCGCACCGGCCGCCGGTCGCCGCCGCGGTGACCGACTCGGCGAACCTTCCCGCGGCGAGGCTCGCCGGCGGTCCCACCACGCAGGTCGTGGACGCCGACGACATCGGGGTCCGCCTGGTCGTCCAGTCCCACCGCCAAGCCGGGCTGTCGACCGTCTGCACCGACCTGCTCGACTTCTCCGGCAACGCGCTCCACCTCCGCGCGGAGCCGTCCCTGGTGGGAAGGACGTACGGTGAGGCGCTGGACGCGTACGAACTCGGCGTCCCCCTCGGACTACGGCGAGCGGACCGCGCGGTGGTGATGAACCCCGCCGCCGACACCGTGATCGAGCACGATGACGAGATCATCGTGCTGGCCGAGGACGACCTGCTGATCCGGCTCACCGACGGCCCGCCGCCGATCGTCACCGAAGCCGTCAGCACCACCGAGCCCGAGCCCGCCAAGCCCGCCCGTACGCTGCTGCTCGGCTGGAACCACCGCGCTCCGGAGGTCATCGGCCTGCTCGACGCGTTCGCGCAGCCCGGTTCGGTCCTGGACGTCGTCGCACTCCATCACGATCCGCGCGAGCGGCTCGCCGCCCCACAGAACCTCGAGATGGGCTTCGCCCGCTGCGAGCCCACCGACCGGGCCGCCCTGGAGGCGCTCGACGTCGGCTCGTACCAGCACGTGATCGTACTGTCCGATGACGCCTGCGAGCCACAGCACGCCGACGCGCGCACGCTGGTCACCCTGTTGCACCTGCGTGACATGGATGAAGGCGTCGAGGACCCGTACTCCATCGTCAGCGAGATCAACGACGAGGGCAATCGTGAGCTCGCCCAGGTCACCAAGGTGGACGACTTCGTCGTCAGCGCCAGGCTCATCAGCCTGCTGCTCACGCAGCTGACCCAGAACCACCATCTACGGGACGTGTTCGCCGACCTGCTGGACCCGTCGGGGTCGGAGATCTACCTCAAACCCGCCACGGAGTACCTCCGGCCCGGTGTGCCGGCGAACTTCGCCACCGTCATCGACGCCGCCCGCAAACGCGGGCAGACGGCACTGGGATACCGCAGGCACGAGTCGTTCCACCAGGCCCCCGGCTACGGCGTCGTCCTGAACCCCGACCGAGCCGCCCCACTCACCCTGTCCGCCGACGACCGCGTCATCGTCCTGGCCGAACACTGACCCGGGCCCCGGCCTTTCGAGTAGTGGCCGGAGATCGGTCGTCCCAGCGGTCGCCGCGATTCATGGCCCGGTTCGGCGTTGTACGGCTCTCCCTCCCCGCGGCTGGCGGCGAAGAACATGCCGACCCGGGCGAGGTCAGGCCGCTGGCGGCGGTGTACGACGGCGGTCAGCCGTAGATCGCTCGGATCGATACGGATGCCGACTTCTTCGAAGGCTTCGCGTGCGGCGCCGTGGGCGAGGGATTCGCCTTCGTCGAGGTGGCCGCTGGGGAGGTGGAGCCTGCCGTCGCAAAAGCATCGAGGTCACCTACCGGGTCTACGGTCACCCGCTGCCCGGCTCATGGGGCGGGGCGCGGGAACTCCTCGATGCCGCCTTCCGGGAAGGCGCGGCCACGCGACGGCACCGCTCGCCATCGCGGGAGGCGTCCCAGTGCGAGTGGATCAGTACCGGCGGCGCTACGCTGCTGTGTCGTGCAGGAGACACGCCTCGACACTGGTCGGATCCGGGCGGCTCGCCAGGTGATCGACCCGATCTTTCTCGACACTCCGCTGTACCCCTGCGAGGCGCTGGAGCCCGAGCTCGGATGTGCGGTGAGCATCAAGCTCGAAACGGCGAACCCGGTCCGCTGCTTCAAGGCGCGCGGCACCGAGTTGGTCGCGAGTCGGCTCGCCGATGACGGCTCGCGAGCCGCGGTGTGCGCCAGCGCGGGCAACCTCGGGCAGGCCCTCGCCTGGTCCGGGCGTGGCCGGGGGCTCGACGTCACCGTCGTGGCGTCCCGCTTCGCGACCGTGGCCAAGCTTGATCGTATTCGCGCGCTGGGTGCCCGGTTGGAGCTGGTGGACGGCGACCACGAGATGGCTCGCGAGCGTGCGGCGGAGATCGCACGGCGCGACGGCATCCGGCTGGTCGAGGACAGTCTCGACATCGAGACCTGCGAGGGAGCGGCGACCATCGGCCTTGAGCTGGTGGACACCGCGCCCTCGTTCGACGCCGTCCTGATCGCCCTCGGCGGCGGGGCGATGGCCACCGGTGTCGGGCATGTGGTGAAGGCGCTGGCGCCCGACGTCGAGGTGATCTGCGTCCAGCCGCTGGGCGCACCGGCGATGACGCACTCGTGGCGCCGGCGGCGCGTCGTCACCACCGACTCGGCCGACACCATCGCCGACGGTGTCGCCGGGCGGTTTCCCATCCCGGCCGTCCTGGACGACCTGCTCCTGGTCGCCGACGACGCCGTCCTGGTCCAGGAGGCGTCGATCATCGCCGGTATGCGGATGCTCTTCGACCACGCCGGCCTCGTCGTCGAACCGTCGGCCGCGCTCGGCATCGCGGCGATCCTCGAAGACCCCGGCCGCTTCGCCGGACGGCACGTGGTCAGCATCGTGTGCGGCGGCAACGTCGACATGGACGCCTATCACCGCTGGATCGATGCGGCACCCGTTCACCGATCCTGAGCCTCCCACCGGCCGGGCCGGTCTTCCGGGGACGTTCGTTAGTGATCTACAACGTAAAGGCGGGCGCCTGTTGGCGACATTCGGTACACGCGTCGAGATTGAGGCGATAATGCCGGTTGTTCCTGTCAGATGGAGGGGCGCCCATGCGGTCGGGGGACGCGAGGCTTGAGCCGCTGTCGTCGCAGGACCCGGTACGGGTCGGTGGCTATGTGCTCTTAGGGCGGCTGGGCAGCGGGGCGATGGGCCGCGTCTATCTGGGCCGGTCGGCGTCCGGCCGTCTCGTCGCGGTCAAGACGATCAGGAGTGAGTTCGCCGCCGACGCGGACTTTCGCACCCGGTTCGCCCATGAGGTGACCGCCGCCGGCCGGGTCAGCGGCGTCTACACCGCCGCGGTGGTCGCGTCCGACCCCGACGCCGAGGTTCCCTGGCTGGCCACCGCCTACATCGCGGCGCCCTCCCTGGAACAGCTCGTACGGACCTGCGGGCCGCTGCCCACCGGTGCCCTGCGGTGGCTGGCCGCCGGCTGCGCCGAGGCGCTGGCCTCGATCCACCAGGCCGGCCTCGTGCACCGGGACCTGAAACCGTCCAACGTCCTCGTCGCGGCGGACGGGCCGCGGGTCATCGACTTCGGCGTGGCACGGGCGACCGAACGCGTCACGGTCACCGCGACGCACCAGGCCGTCGGCACCCCCGCCTACATGGCACCCGAACAGGCGCGCGACAGCCGCCGGACGGTGGCGGCCAGCGATGTGTTCTCACTCGGCTCGACCCTGCTGTACGCCGCCACCGGCCATCCGCCGTACGCCGGTGACTCGGTGACCGACGTCCTGATCCGGCTGGCCACCGAGCCGCCGGACCTCACGGGCCTGCCCGACGAGGCGGCGGAGCTGATGCTCGACTGCCTCGGCCGTGAACCGGCCGCCCGGCCGACCGCCGCCGCCCTGCTCGCGCGCTTGGCCGAGGAACTGGAGGAGCACGGCGGCGAGTACGCGCTGCGCCCCGCGCCGTTGCCCGCGCCGGCGCTCGAACTGATCGAGGAGTACCGGCGGGGCACGCGGTCACCCGAGCCCGGGGACCGGCCGGTCGAACGCACCCTGGACTCCCCGACCTCCG
>NZ_JBHLZP010000429.1:0-6924 GCF_042429965.1 Actinoallomurus acaciae | reverse complement strand
CCAGTCGTCCGCCGCCGCGGGCTCGTCGTCACAGACGTTCACCGCGGTCGACGGCCAGGTCAGCGCCCGCACGGCCGCCTCGGCGGCGTCGTCGGCGTGGACGAAGCTCGTCACGTCGGCGCCGGCGGTCAGCCCGCCCGTGCGTGCCCGGTCCGCCATCATTCCGTCCGGTGCGTACCAGGTGCCCGGCCCGTACAGCATCCCGTACCGCAGGATCACCCACTCGGGGAGCTCCCGTACGGCCGCCTCCAGCGCCCGTACGCCGTCGACGGACGTCCGGCGCGGCTCCGGCGCGGCCAGATCGAGCGGCACGGACTCACCGGCCGGTCTCTCGCCCGGTTCGTACACCCACGCGATGCTCTGCGTGACGATCCGCGGCACGCCCGCCTGCCGTGCCGCCTCCACCAGGTTCCGGGTGCCGACGACGCGGATCCGCGCGTTCGCCGCGGTGTCGCCGCGGCTCAGGTCGGTGAGCTGGTGCATCACGACGTCGGGCGACGCGACGCGCACGGCGCGCGTGAGCGCCTCCGCGTCGTAGACGTCGGCGAGGGCGGGCACGGCGCCGGCCGAGAGCAGGGACTCGCCGCCCTCCGTCGTACGGGTGAGCGCGGTGACGCGGTGGCGCTCGGCGACCAGGCGCGGGATGATCCGCCGGCCGAGGACGCCGGTGCCACCGGCGATGAAGACGTGCATATCGGGTCGGCCTCTCCTGATGTCAGCGGGGCGCGCGCCGGTCGCGGCGCGCTTCGAGCTCGGCCTCGTCGACCAGGGTGAGCATGGGCTCGCCCGGGACCCCGAGCATCACGATGACGAAGCGGCTCCACTCCTCGGAGCAGGCGTTGCCCGCCTGGTAGTGGATGACGTCGCCGCCCGGCTCCCAGAACGCCTCGCCCGCGCGGATCACGCGTTCGGGCTCGCCTTCCAGCTCGAAGATGATCGCGCCTTCGAGCATGTAGCCGAAGACGGGCCCGGAGTGCCGGTGCGGGGGCGTGCCCGGGTCACCCGGCGGGATCTCGACCGTCGCGGTCATCACCTCCGCGCCTTCGGGAATCGACGGCGGGATCTGGTGGAACAGCGTGGTCAGGACCGAGTTCGTGCTCATGTTCCCGGAGGCTAGGAGGTCGGCGGCCGGAGGTGTTAGACCACTTGGGGTCCGATCCGGTGTACCGGTCAGGACCCTCGGCGTCGCGCCGTACGTGGCCAGGACGAAAGGTGTGTACACGCGTGGGTCACGAGTGTGGGGGGGCTCACCACGGGATGACGTCCTCCAGTGAGTCCGGACCGCGGAAGACGCCGGTGGGCCCGTCGGCGGGGATCGTCGCGAGCAGGGCCGGGACGACGGCGCCGTCGGCGGTGGTGCGGTCGCCGCGAGGGAAGGGCACGGCGGCATTCTGGTCGGTCGGCACGAGGCCCGGGCCGGCGGCGTTGACCTTGATCCCCTCGGCACGGAGCGCATTGGCATAGATCAGCGTCAGGGCGTTGAGCGCCGCTTTGGACGAGCCGTAGGCGAGGAACGCGCGACGCGCGAGAGGGTTCGCCGGGTCGCTCAGGATCGCGAGCGACCCGAGACCGCTGGACATGTTGACGATCCGCGGATTGGGAGAGCGGCGGAGCAGAGGCACGCAGGCCGACGTCATCGTGACGACGCCGAAGACGTTGACCTCGTAGGTCTCGCGGAGCTGCGCGGCGGTGATCTCGGCGGTCGGGGCACCCCGCTCAACCATGATTCCGGCGTTGTTGACGAGCACGTCCAGCCGCCCCACCTCGGTCTCGATCTTGGTCACGGCCGCCTCGACGGATCGTGGATCGGTCACGTCGAGCGGCAAGAACCGGATGTCCGGTCCGCCGGTCGTGCCGGGATCGGCGGCCGGCCTTCCGCCGCGCACCGGGACCGATTCCCTCTTCAGCTCCCGGACGGCCGAGCGGCCGCGCTCGGGGCTACGGGCGCCGAGATAGACGGTGAGGCCCTGCTGGGCGAGGCGGCGCACGATCTGCCGGCCGATGCCCTTGTTGCCGCCGGTGACAAGTGCCACGTCGTTCGCGTTCATGCCCCCACTCCAGCCGCCGGAGCTCCGCGAGACAAAGACCGCGTGGGTGCCGCCCCATACCCTGGCGGTATGCCGGAGCCGGAGATCCGCGAACTGCGCTACTTCTGCGCCGTGGCCGAGGAGCTGAACATCACGCGCGCGGCCGAACGGCTCGGCATCGCTCAGCCGCCTCTGTCCCGGGCGATACGGCGACTGGAGCGCCGGCTCGGTGTCGCCCTCTTCGATCGAAGCCGGCACCGGCTGGCGCTGACCCCGGCCGGCGCGACCCTGGTCGAGGAGGCGGCGGTCGTCCTCGGCGCCCTCGGCTCCGCGGTACGCCGGACGCAGCGTGCGGGCCTTCCCGGCCGCGGCCTCGTGGTCACCGCCAAACCGGGGGTGGCCACGGAGTTGCTGCACCGGATCCGCGCACGGTCCCGCGCCGAGCCGGACGCGCCGGAGCTGCGGGTCGTGGTGAGCGGGTTCGGCGAGCAGGCCGACATGGTCCGCGACGGGCGCGCGGACGTGGCGATCGCGGCGTGCTTCGACGGCCACGGCCTCGATACCGAGCCGCTGATGACCGAACCACGCGTCGCGGCGCTCGCCTCCGGACACGAGCTCGCCATGCGCGAGGTGCTCAGCACCGCCGACCTGGCCGCCGAGCCGGCGCCCCGATGGAGTGCTCCGGCGAGCGTCGACCGCGACTACTGGCTGGGAGACCCGGATCGGCCGGCCGACGGCCCCGTCGTACGGGACACCGCCCAGCTGCTGGAGGTGATCGCCCTGGGCCAGGCCGCCGCGTTGGTGCCGGCCTCACTGGCCGCCAGGAACGTCCGCCCCGACGTGACCTACCGCCCCGTACGCGACGCGGCGCCGTACCAGACCCTGGCGCTGTGGCCGGCGGGCAGCCGGTCGCCCTCGATCGCCTGGTTCGTCAGGACGGCCCTGGAGGACACCCGCTGAGACAGGACACGGCCTGCGGGGAGGCCGGGCGCGATCGGGAGGTCAGCCCTCCGGAAGAGGGCCGATCAACTCGATGCCGTACTCGGCCCCCAGCGCCCGAAGTCTCTCCGGCGTCGCCGCGTCCTCCTCGAGGACGCGGTGCACGTCGCGGAAGAAGCCCTCGGAGCCACCGGGGATCATCATCGTCAGCTTGCGCCCGCCCTCCGGTCCCGCGCGCAGGCCGTGGACCAGCCCGCCGGGGACGAAGACCACGGCTCCGGTGTCGGCCGGCAGCCACTCGCCGGCGACGTAGAAGTCGTAGTGTCCGCCGAGGATGTACCAGAGTTCGGCGACGTCGTGCCGGTGCAGGGGCGTGGCGAAGCCCGGCGCGTCCACGCCCTCGATCAGGCCCAGGCCGCCACCGGTGGACTCGGCGGACGCCTTCAGCCTCATGACCGAGCCCTCGGGCGCCGCCGCCATCTCGCCCTCGCCCGCGGCCAGGATGTACGGGCGGAGCATCCGGCCCGTCGTGTCGTTCTCCTCGACCGCCATCGTCACGTACCCGCGAGCCTGGTCATCACGCGCTCACTCCGCGGCGCCGGGGAGGTCCGATCCAGGAAGGTATGCCGAGATGCCCACATAAGACGATCTTGGCATGACCCGGCCGTTCTTCGATCTTGGCCCGCTCCGCGGTGCGCCCGGCGGTCTCCGGCCATGCCGGATGCGCGGTGCGGCCGGCACCACGAGGAGCCGCCGCTCCCCTTCTCCACCCCGGGGCGTGCGCTCCGCCCCGGCGGCCGGGGAGAGCCCCTCACCCTCCCGCAGGACCGGGGCCGGGCCGGTCCAGGTGGTCCTCGTACACGGCGATCTTGTGGTTGATCACGTCGAGGCAGCGGTGGAGTTCGGCGATCTGAGCGAAGATCTCCCCCTGGTGCTCGCGCAGCAGGGCCAACCGGTCCTTCTCGGTGCCGTCTCCCTGGCGGGCCAGTTCGGTGTAGCGGCGGATCGCCGGGATGGGCATGCCCGAGGAGCGCAACACGATGCAGAGGTTGAGCCACTCGACGTCGTGCTCGGCGTAGACGCGCCGGCCCCCGGGGCCGCGCCGTACGGGGTCGGCCAGGATGCCCTCGCGTTCGTAGAAGCGCAGAGTATCCGGGCTCAGGCCGGTACGTGCGGCCACCTGGCTGATGGTCAGGCTCTGGTGGGAATCGCTCACCGGTCCAGGATGGGACTTGAGCTGGAGTCGGGTCCAGCTCCTAGGGTGCAGCGGACGGCCAAAGCCACTTTCGATCTTTCACGGGGAGCCTCACCATGCATTACCGCCATCTCGGGCGTACCGGTATGGAAGTCAGCGTCCACTGTCTGGGCACCATGATGTTCGGCGCGGTGGGCAACCGGGACCACGACGACTGCATCCGCATCGTGCACGCCGCGCTGGACGGCGGCATCAACCTCGTCGACACCGCCGACATGTACTCGGCGGGCGAGTCGGAGGAGATCGTCGGGAAGGCCCTGAAGGGACGCCGGGAGGAGGTGGTACTGGCCACCAAGGTGCACTTTCCGCTCGGCGAGGGCCGCAACCGCGGGGGCAACGGCCGCCGGTGGATCACCACGGCGGTCGAGGACAGCCTGCGGCGGCTGCGCACCGACTGGATCGACCTCTACCAGGTCCACCGCCCGGACCACGCCACCGACATCGAGGAGACCCTGTCCGTACTGACCGACCTGGTGCGGCAGGGGAAGATCCGCGCGTTCGGCTGCTCGACCTTCCCGGCCGAGGAGATCGTCGAGGCCCACCACGTCGCCGAGCGCCGCGCCCTGCAGCGGTTCCGCACCGAGCAACCTCCCTACTCGATCCTGGCCCGGGGCATCGAGGCGAACGTGCTGCCGACCTGCCGACGCTACGGAATGGGCGTGCTGACCTGGGGCCCGCTCGCCTCGGGTTTCCTCACCGGCCGCTACCGCAAGGGGCAGGCCATCGACCTGAGCACCGGACGCGCCGCGCTCACCCCCGGCCGGTTCGACCCCGCGCTGCCGGTCAACGCGGCCAAGCTGGACGTCGTCGAACAACTCGTCGAGGTCGCGTCCGGCATCGGGAGCACCCTCCCCGAACTCTCCGTGGCCTTCGCGGCCGCGCACCCGGCCGTCACCTCGGTCATCGTCGGGCCGCGCACCATGGAACAGCTGGAATCGCTGCTCAAGGGGGCGGCACTCGCGCTGGACGACGACACGCTGGACCGCATCGACGCGATCGTGCCGCCCGGCACCAACGTCTACCACCCGGACGGCGCGTGGACCCATCCGGCGCTGACCGAGACCGCGCAGCGCCGACGGCCCCTGCCGGACCGGCCGGCGGCGTAGCGCCCCTCCGGCGGCCCCGCGCCCGGGAAGCGTCAGTCCGCGATGGGGCGGTGATGGACGTACTCCACCACCGCCCCGTCGGGATGCCGCACGGTGAAGCCGGCGCCGACGGGCACCTGCCTGAGGGGCCCGACCACCTCGGCTCCCGCGCTCAGCAGCCGTTCGTAGTAGGGCTCGACGTGGTCGACGAGGAGTGTTCCGGTCGTGGCCCGGAACGGGCGCAGCGACTCCTCGTCACCCTCGATGATCAGGAACGCGCCGACCGCGGCCAGGACGAGGTTCTTCTCGGGGTAGGGCATCCGCATGTCGGCGGACGTGCCCTGCAGCCGTTCGTAGAAGCCGATGGCCTCCTCCAGTTCGCCCGGCCCGACGAAGACCCGGATGAGGACGCGGGGCTCCTCACGGTGGGACGAGTCGGGGTCACGGCGCCAGATCTGTGCTGTCATGCCGGTCAGCCTGCCGCGCGTACCGCGACCGAGGGAGTACACGGAAAGTCCTGTTGGCCAGACTCATAGGCTGGCCGTATGTCCCCCGATCGGCTCCGCCGCGAGCTCGGCGGGTTCCTCCGGGCGGCCCGTGAGCACACCGCGCCGGCCGACGTCGGCCTGAGCGCGGACGCGCGGCGCCGCACGCCGGGGCTGCGCCGCGAGGAGGTGGCGACGCTGTCCGGCGTGAGCATCGCCTGGTACACCTGGCTCGAACAGGGCCGGGTCGCGGTGTCGCGGCAGGTGCTCGACTCGGTGTGCCGGGTCCTGCGCATGGACGCCGGGTCCCGCCGCCACGCCCTGGAACTCGCCGGGTACCACGACGAGACGGCGCCGCCGGCGGACCGCGACCACCTGCGACGGCTCATCGGCTCCTGGCCCGGCACGCCCGCGTTGATCCTCGACGAACGTCTCGACATCGCCGGGTGGAACCCCGCGTACCACGACATGGTGCTCGACCCGTCGGCGGTGGCGCGGGAGCGGCGCAACCTCCTGCTCCTGCTCGTCGGCGAACTCCAGGACGCGGTCCCGGACTGGCCGCGTCTCGTCCGCGGCCTGTACGGCCAGTTCCGCACGGGCACCGACCGGCGACCGGACGATCCCCGCGTGGGCGACATCCGCCGGCTGCTGGCCGCCGAACGCCCCGACCTGACGCACTGGTGGGAATGCCGGTCTGTGTCGGACTTCTCGCCGACCACCCTGGAGGTGCGCGGCGTCCCGATGACACTCTCGATGCTGCGGCCGGTCGGCACCTCAGGCGCCTCCGTCCTCGTGCACACCCCCGCGGCCGGCGGAACGGCCGTCAGCGGAGGTCGATGACCTCGGGCGATGGCCCGGCGAGGAACGCGCGGCGCACGGTCCCGGCGCCGACCGCGGCGTCGATCCGGTCGAGGCCCAGCAGAGCGGCGCCCGCGACCGGGGGAGCGTCCACGACGGCGAGTGCGAACTCCCGCTCCACGTCCGGTTCGGCCTTCCGTACCGCCGCCAGGAAGCGGCCCGCCGGATCGGCGAACACGCCGCCGGCGAGCACCAGCGTCCACGGGCCGTCGCCGTCCAGGCTCCGGCGGGCCGCACGCGCCATCGCCACGACCTCGGCGGCCAGTTCGCCCACC